>DATGVC010000219.1:0-6975 GCA_035300745.1 Gemmatimonadales bacterium
TAGGCCCCGCAACGGGGTCGTGCGATACGACTTCTGCGCGGTGCGCACGGCGTACGCGCCATCCATGCCGGTCTCACTCGGCGCGTGCAGCTTTCCCTGATTGTTGTCGGTGCCGTTCACGCCCACGTGACAACTCACGCAGCTCCCATTGAATATTCCTCTGCCCCGGCCGGCCGCCGCGGCGTCCACGCTGTCGCGCGGCGGCGTGGGAGCCCGCAAGCTATGCTGGTACTCGCGGAGCGCCGGAAGCTTCGACGTCACGAGATCCGGCGACTGCGTGACGTTGATCCCGAGACGAGCGTCCGCGAAGTTGCCCTGGCCGTGCATCTGAGTGACGGCGACATATGCGTTCCAATAGGAGATCGGTCCCTCGGCCGTGTAGGTTTCGGAGCGCACCCGCTCCAGTCCGTACGCCGGCGGGAGCACCAGGGGTGTGCTTTTCCCATCCAGATTGAAGCGCGGGTCATATTTCCCGGGCCCCCACGAGTTGTAGATCGCTTTCTGCTCGGCCGTGATGGCGGGCGACAGGGCAATGATCGCGCCGACGTTGAGGTCGCGATTCGGCCAGCCGTCCTCACGCTGTCCGATACCGGGCGCGAAAGAGTTGTTCACCGTCGAATGGCACAGCGCGCACGTGATGCCCAGGCGCACGAGCGTGTCCTTGCCGTTGATCGTGCGGACCGTTCCCTGTAGTCCGACGACCGCGTTGAGCTTCAGCAGCGTGACAGTGGTGGCCGGACTGTTCAGGTCCACCTGACCGGCTTTGAGCGCCTGGGCGACCGCCGGGGGGATCGCGTCGGCGTCTACCTTCAAGCCGACTTTGAGCGCCAGAGACGGACTGACGGAGCTCTGCACGACGTCATGCATTCGTGCGGTGTCTGTCCAAAACTTCTCGTCGCCAAAGGTGTCGAAACGGAAAATCTGCTTCCCTTCTGCGAGAATCTGCGCCGACGCATCGCGACGGGTCGACGGTGCGTTGACCGCTATCGTACCAAAAATGCCCGCGGCGACTCCCGCGCCGAGTAAAACCCGCACGTTCGACGGCATAGCTGCGACTCCCGATGAGGACATCACCAGCTTACCGCAAGGAATATTGTGGTTACTAGACCCCCGCAGGGATTAACCTGCTGGATCGAGCCCTTTTGCTGCCCGCTGCGCGCGTTCCCAGAGACCCGGCACGCGCAACTGCTGGGCAAGACGCTCGAACGCCGGCTGGGGACCGCGCCACCGCAGTTCCTCGACCGACGAAAACACGGCGACATCGGTGCGCAGCGTCGCCAGCGTTCGGAACAGCATGGCCAGCGCACGATTCTCTTCTAAGCTGGCCGCAAGCCGCGCGGCGCCGCGCACCGGCACTGTCCACTCCGTCGCCTTCGCCGGAATGCGCTCGAGGTGCGCATAGCGGCCCAGCACCGCGCCGGACGCCTTCTCGCCCCAGCCCGGAATGCCCGGAAAGCCGTCGGCTGAATCGCCGACCAGCGCGAGATAATCGGGGATCGACTCCGGTCCGACGCCGAAGCGGGCCACGACGCCGCGCTCATCGCGCAGCTCGCGTTTGCGGCGGTCGAATTGCACGACGCGCTGGCCCTTCACGCACTGGCTCAGATCCTTGTCGGGGGTGCAGATGATCACCTGCTCGACGTCGCTGGACTCGGCGGCGAGCCGGGCCGCGGCCGCGAGGGCGTCATCGGCTTCGAATTCCTCCATCGCCCAGACGGTTACTCCCATGGCACGCAGCGCGTCCTCGAGCGGATGGAACTGGGCCAGCAGCTCCGGTTCGATGCCGTCGCTCGTCTTGTAGCCGGCCCACAGGTCATTCCGAAACGACTCGATGACGTGATCGGTGGCGACGCCGAGGTGTGTCGCGCCGCCCTCGAGCATTCCGAGCGCGGAGCCCAAAACACCGACGATCGCCGCGACCTCACGGCCGTCGCGGTCCTGCTGGCGCGGCATCGCGTAGAAATGCCGGAACAGCTCGTAAGTCCCATCGAGGAGATGGACTCTCAACTCTTCATTGCCCGTTCGTTTGCTGGCGACGCAGATCGAGCGTGAGCTGATCGCGCAGTGCCCCGATGGCTCTGCCCCGAATGTTGAGAATGCCTCCGGGCAGGTTGTCGAAGCGATAGCGACGCAGCACGAGGAGATAGATCCCGGGATTCCGATCGACGACGCAGGTCAGCTCGACCGCCGTCTCGAAATAATGATCGGCATAGATCTGCTTCGCGGCGGCCAGCGTGACAGTGGGCAGCTCCGGTGGCGTGTACACGATCAGGTGCGTCACACTCAGAATCGGGCGCAGGCGGGGAAGCACGTCTTCCGACCAGAACAGAATCTCGGCGGCTCCGGCAGGCAGCGATCCGCGCGGATAGGTGGCGAGGTAATTCTGGAGTGACGGCACTGTCTCATAGACATACGGCGACTCGGCGAGCTGGGCGGCGAACGCCTCACTCGAGCGCACGTTCAGGTTGCCGCGATCGTCGTAGATCGCCATCGCCGAGTCGCCGCGCCGGCGGTAATCGGTGACGTACTCGACCAGACGGCGCCGCGCGTAGGCGCTCAGCTGAGCCTGCAAGTCAGGCGCTGACCAATTCATCTGCTCGTGGATGCTTCGCATATCGGTGGCCGGCAGCTTCACGACGCAGTCGCCCGGCTTGCACTTCTTCATGTCCCCAACGTCGCGGTTGTTGACCGTGACGGCGGCGACGTCGGACTCCGTGGCGGGATTGCTGAAGATTCCCAGCTGCGTGCGGTTTGGCGTGTGCAGCGACGTCGCAAAGTCGCGCAGCGCGCGCACGTACTGCTCGCGCCCGACGGGCGCCGTGATGATGCCGAACAGGGCGACATCGCGGCGGTCTCGGGTCTCCAGCACCTTTACGACCGGCTCACTGCGCTCGACCGTCGCGAGCTGCTGGGCATCGAACCCGATGCTGTGCTGCAGGAATTCCGTCAGCCGGGGTGGCGCAGCAGCCTGAAGTAGAAGGATTAAGGGGAGCATGCGTCTCCGTCTCAGATCAATGATTCGATGGGCAAGTGCGAGAAGAATTTCGCGCCGAGCGGGCGCCAAAAGCCAGCCTCCGGCTCATTCGTGAAGCCGCCGGTCCATTCGAGGCGCCCGCCGGTGTTATAGGTGACCTCGTACGACAGCGCCGGGCTCGACCAGTGATCGAACAATCGCACGACCTCGGCGGCGAGCGCGGGGCTGTTCACCAGCACTCCGACCTCGGTGTTCTGCTCGAGCGAGCGCGGATCGACGTTGACCGAGCCGATGAACACCGACGTGCGATCGAAGACGAATGTCTTGCCGTGCAGGCTCGCCCTGGAGGAGCCGATCGCCACTCCGGAGCGGCGCGGCCCGTTCGTGCCCGCCGCTTCCGGCCGCAGCTCGTAGAGCCTGACGCCCTCGGCGAGCAGCGGCCGCCGGTACTTCATGTAGCCGGCATGCACGAGCCAGACGTCGGTTGCGGCGAGTGAGTTGGTCAAGACTCTGATGCTGACGCCGTCGCGACGCCGCTCGCCGAAGAACGCGACGCCCTCTTTGCCCGGCACAAAGTACGGCGACACGACGAGCAGGTCCGAGCGCGCGGCGCGCGCGTGCGGCGAGATCTGAGCGCCGAGAAACGTTTCGCTGCGCGTTCCCGCGGGCTGGGCCAGTTTCTCGGGAGGATCGGCGATGACACGGGCGTCCGCCCAGTGCAGATGCAGCGCGTGCGCCCGCAGGTCCTTGGCGAGATCAGACTCGGCGAGCGCGCGCGCGTAGGCCCCGTCGCGCAGCTCTTCGCAGCGATTGTGCAACCGGTTCCGGGCCGCGCTGAACGCGGCTTCGTCCAGCTGGAACGTGCCCAGCTTCGAGATCGGCACCGCGAAGGGACTGTTCCAGTACGCCGTGAAGCTGTCGGTCGATTGGCGCGCGATGGGCCCGAAGGCGACGACGTCCACGTCCTGGAAGTCGAGCTCGCCGCGGCTGAAGTATTCGTCGCCGATATTGCGCCCGCCGAGCACCACGGCGGTGCCGTCGGCGATGAGCTGCTTGTTGTGCATGCGGCGGTTGACGCGCGTGAAGCTCGTGAGCATTTCACCGAGCCGCCCCAGGCCGGTGCGGTGGCGATACGGATTGAACACGCGGATCTCGATGTTGGGATGCGCGTCGAGTCCCGCCACGGCTTCGTCTTTCTTCTCCAGTGTCCCCCAGTCATCCAGCAGCACTCGCACCCGCACGCCACGATCCGCGGCGGCGATGAGCCGCTCGATGACGAGCGAGCCTGTGTGGTCGGCGTGGAAGATGTAGTACTGCAGGTCGAGCGTGCGCTCGGCGAGCTCGATCAGCAGCCCACGGGCCACGAACGCGTCGAGGCCGGTGGGCAGCAACCGAAATCCTGAGCGGCCGCCGTTCGAGGCGGCACGCGGCTCAATCCATCGTTCGAGTCGAGTCAAGTCCTCGGAAGGTTCGCATCGTAATCGAGTAACGCAAGGTGTCGAGTGTGTGACGGTCGAGCTACTTGAACTCGGACTGCTGCGCCATAGTATCTCAGCTACCCCATAGCCATATCGAGGTCAACGTATGAGAACGTTGTGGCTCGCAGTAAGCGCTCTTGCCGCGCCCGCTGTTGTGCTGGCCCAGACACCGCATCGAACCTCAGCTCAGCATGTCGTCGTGGCCGTTCCGGATTCGATGAAGTGGAATGCGGCGCCTCCCGCGCTCCCCGCAGGTGCCAAGCTTGCAGTCCTCGAAGGTGATCCCGCCAAGCGGGGCCCGTTCACCATGCGGCTGTCGTTTCCGGACGGGTATACCATCCCGCCGCATTTCCATCCCGCGGCCGAGCATGTGACCGTGCTCAAGGGCACCCTGCTGGTCGGAATGGGGAATAAGCTCGATCCCACCAAGTTCAATGAGCTTCCGGAGGGAACGTTCGGCATGATTCCGGCGCGGATGCGGCATTTCGCGCGGGCGAAAGGCGACGTCGTCATCCAACTGCATGGCACCGGTCCGTGGCAACTGATCTACGTGAACCGAACCGACGATCCGCGGAGAAAACCAGTGAGCTGACGGCGTGATGCGGGACAGTCCTCAGGCCGACACCTGAGGACTGTTCAGCCGCGGAAAGCACGGCGATCAGGAGCCATGCATAGACGACGAAATCGATGGGTTGCAGAATCATAGCTGCCCCCGGTTAGTGACTGTGCGGCTTCGCGCTTCCTGACATGGCGTGGGGCCCGTGCAGTGGTCGGATGCGCACGAACACCATGCCGCCCGCCGGAGTGCGCGACCCATAGACTGGATCGAGCGCGCTGGGCACGACGTTCAGGGTCGCCTGAAATCCGACGCCGAGTGTGGCTTTCGACAGTCGAACCACCTCGCGAATGTATCCGACGGACATTGCCCCAACCGTGAACGTCGAGTCCGGCGCAAAACCGCCGGGTCCGGTCGGCAGCACGAGATCCGCGGCGGTCTTTTGCACGAGCTCGAGTCGTCCCAAAATCGTATTCCGGCGATCCAGCATTGCCTCGCTCTCTGCAAGCGCGGAGTGCGTGGTCTTTCCCGAGTGACGGTTCGCGCCCCAGATGAGCGATGTCGCGATCTGTCCGTCCCGCCCGAGTTTCCGGCCGTGCAATACGGACGCCGTGGCACGGTGCACGGACTCGGTCGGATTGAGGGCCTCGGGGCTCTTGAGGAAGCCGTACCCGGCCGAGAATACCCAGCTCGAATCCATGTGGATCGTGAACCGTCCGGAGTAAGAATCCAATCGCAGACGATCGAACCCCCAGCGTTCCTCATCGGGCTCGCGGCCGTTGAAGGCGGAACCCTCCAGTTTCCAGTGTCGGCCGAACAGGCCGGCCGTGAGGACGCCGAAACTAATGTGCGTCGCGTCCTGCCAGTGATGACCCAAAGGCGCGACGGGGTTATCCATCGCGGAGGGTCGGTGCATGAACGCGACGGGGCCGAGCGCCGGCTCGCCGGAGGGCGCGACATAGACCGTCACACCGGTGCCGCGCGAGAGGGCGCGCTCATACATCACCGCTAGCTCCATCCAGAAGTCGTGCGGATGCTGCCGATCGACGAGCGGCTGGCCGCGGTACGTCTCGCCGCTCTGCAGCAGGAGCGGATAACCGCGATTCGATACGGTCGCGGGGTCCAGGCTGAGCATCGTCCTCGCCTGAAAGCGGCCCCCGAGCAGATCCCGGCTCGCCATGAGCATCGCCCAGTTGAGCGATCCGAATTGGTCAGCGCCGCGCGGGCTGCCCTGCTTGTCGTACTGCACAAAGCCAAATCCGTGCAGCATGAGCAGCCACGAGCCTACCATCGTGTGGCGCGCCGGCAGGGGCACGGCGTCGGGGATCCATGTCGTGCCGGACCCCATTCGTTCCATCGAGACGCCGAGCGGGTCGATCATCATCATCGCCATCGGTTTGGTAGGAGCCTGCTGAGGCATCGGGTGTGCGGGGTGCTGCGCATAGAGTATTGAAGGCAAGAGTACGATCGTAAGCAGGTAACGAAACATGTGCGCCTCTGTGTAGAGCAAAGTCTCGAGCGTCGCGGCAGGTGTGACTGCGGCGACATGGGAGCCACGACAGCTATCGAGCGCTAGGCTCTGGGAGGGGGTGCTTCTGGACCGGACGTCAGGAGTCCTGCGGCGAGGACGGCACGGGCTTGCGGGCGCGCAGCAGTCGGCCGTTCCCAGCGCGCAGTCGCGGGTCTAGTCACGTCCACAATCAGAGAGCAAGATGTGAGTGCCTGACAGCACACCGGGACGGTCGGAGCGCTCGGGCTTTGCGAGTGTTGCCGGTGATGCTGGGAAGGAGCATCATGCACGGGGAGGCAGCGTGCTTCCCCGGCGACGAAGCCGAGATGTAAAATGAGGATGGTCGCTGCGAACGCGACGGCTCGCCGGAAGGCCACAACCGAAGTGTACATATGAGGACCAGGATGCGGAAGCAATTGACGCTTGTCGCGATGCTCTTGATGATCACCGCGACGGT
>DATGVC010000220.1:0-11533 GCA_035300745.1 Gemmatimonadales bacterium
GGGGCTCCGACACATTGGCTACCCGGAGTCGAGGGCTTGCGCCCTTCGTTCTTCTCTCCGCCGCCACCTATGGACTGTTTCGTCCTCGGTAGGGCAAGCAGAGGCTCCGGCTTCCATCCCCAAGCAACCCCGTCGGGTCGCTCGGTTCACCAATGTGGGTGCTACGGGTCAGATCGGGTCGCGGACCGACCTTCCGCACTGCACGTCGAGGCACCATTTCGACGTGGCTAGGGCAACGCGACTGGCCCCAGCTGTCCGACCCGGTGAGTTGACTCCCGGATCAACGAGCGCCTGAGCCCTTGGTTGCATCGGCGCCCTCCCCGGAATTTCCGTTCGGACTCGGTTTGAAGGCGTTGTTGAGACGCCAGGTCCCAACCCTTCCCTCCAACCCGCGTGGCCTCAATATAGGGGCCTCATAAAACCGCGCAAGTGCCGATGTTTCTTCGGGTTAGCTAACTTCGATGTGCATCGTTTGTGGATGCTAACTGACGGTCCCAGCCCCCATTCCAGAGATCATCCACATGATGTGGAGTTGTGAATCCACAGCGCGCACGTTCCCACATCGGGGTATTTAGCCTTCTATTGCCACTTCGCAGTAGGCAAAGGGCTGGTCGGAGTCGGCGGGAATGAATAGAAAACCGGCGCCACTCGTCGCGTACCAGCCGGCCAGCAACTGCGTCGAGCGTCCAACCGCGGGCTCGGCGAACAAGGCCTGCGTCCAGCGACGAATGTGCCGCAGCTCGGGCGCGCGACGCGACAATAGACTCAACGCGGCGCCGAGTCCGTGCGTCGCGCGCAGAAAATGCGCCATAGCGTGCCCGCGCTGCGCGAAAATGTACGAGCGCACTCCCGGCTCGTCGTAGAGCAAGGTACCTTCGTAGGGGTCGGCGGGTGGCGCGTCCATCCGCGGTCCGAAGTAGACGAATACACGGTTGTCGCCGTCCTTGCGCTCCACCACGACAGCGGCCGAATCAGGACCGAGGCGGGCCGCATGGACGAGATCTTCGGCGGCGAGAATGCCGACTTGTGCGGTCCACTCGAGCGCCGCGAGTGCTTGATCGAGCGGTAAGCCCACCGCGTCGTCGTATGCGATCAGGCGCGGCGCTTCACCAGCGCGCTGGAAGAAGTGAGCAAGCGCGTCGGCGCGATCTTCAAATGTCCGCATGATGCGGGTAGTTGCGGGAACGGCCATCCTGAGATAATAACGGGGCAGGAATTCAACTGTTAGAGGAGCGATCAGCAATGTTGCTGGGATTGGTGATGGTTGTCACGGTTGTCGCGTATCAACAGGATACGGTAACGCACAAGGACTCCTTGTCGCCGACACCGGTGCCGGCCCCGGCACCAGTTCCCGCACCCGCTCCGACGATCGAGCAGATCCGCTACATGGGAGGGCTGAAGACCGCAACCCGTGGCGTCGCGCAGATCCGCGACGGCGTGAACCGGGTCGTGCGCACACAGCAGGCAGATTCCCTGACGCGCCGCCGCGCTGCTCGGCGCCTGGCCGGGCTGTGCGGCACCGCACGGTCATTCATCGTCAGCGGACGGCCGAAGATGCAAGCGACGGCCTACGCGGACTCGATGCGGGCGCTGGCCAAGACGCTCACGATGCGACTCGACTCGCTGACGAGTGCACTGGCGGTATGCGAGAAGACGGCAGGCCGCGATCCGAACACGGTGGCGACGAATCTTACGGGGCGGCTGAAGAATTACGATGACGCCCTGCTGGCTTTCCGTGCCGCTCTCAAACCGGACAGCACAAAGGCTATAAGCCAGCAGTAGCGAGTGGTAAACCTAACTGCTGCTTGCGGTTAGCCACTCAGGCGTCTTGGCGTCTTGGCGCCTTCTACGGAACGGGTTGCTGTTTCGCCTCCAGCCTGAGAATCCAGAGTCCCGTGTTGATATCCGGAACAAAGATGTTTCCATCCCTCACGACCGCTCCCCATGCGAAGGGCGCACGACGGTGACCCAGTGAGTCGACGGTCAGAATCCAGCTCATTTCCCGCCCCTCGCGCAGCAGGTCGCCCTTCAGCTCGCCCGAGATATCGACCGCCCGCGCGCCCCCCTGGTAGTTGCCGAGATAGAGCGTATCGCCCATGACCCAGACGTTGTGGACTCCACCATCGGTGGGTTCGTACCACGCGACTTCCCGTGGCTTCGTGATGTCCGAGACGTCGATCACGTGCAGTCTGCCGAACGTCAGATTGTTGCCGTCCTGGAGGCCCTTATACGGATGTGCCGCGTAGACTTCGTCACCCACGAACACATATCGGCCCTGACGCCATGCCGTATGCGTCCCGCGCACGAATCCCTGCCCAAATAGCTGCCAGACGCGCGCGTACGTGGCTGTCAGGTCGTACTTGTACTGCGAAACGAACTGCGGATTCGTCGGACTTCCACCCTTCATGCCGTTGCCGACATCGAGAATCACCAGCCCGTCGTTCCAGTACGCCAGATACGCGAGCCCGTCGACGACCATGATGTCGTGCAGATACCGACCCGCCTCGGTCTGCTCAGTCTGCCAGCGGGCGACTTCCTTGGGGTGCTGCGGATCTTGAATGTCGATCACGCGCATCGAGCCGGTCGCATCGTCGGTGATGTAGGCGTACCCCTTGTAGACGTAGGAACTGTGCACGCCGCCCGAGACGGTCTGCGTGTACTCGGAGACCGGTTTGGGATGACAGGGGTTGCTCGCATCGAAGACGACGATGCCGTTCTTGCGATCCGACGCGCCCTCGCGTGAGAAGACGCCGTATTTCCCGTCCTCGGTCGTCATGACGTCGTTCACGATGCGCGCATTCGTCATCATCGAGTCGACGATCCTGGGATGCGTCACATCCGTGATGTCGATCGCGTACACGCGGTCGGCGATGGTCGACAGATATGCACACGTTCCCGATGGATGCAGCCAGACTTCGGCCGCGCTCATCTTGATCGGTACCCGGCCTCGGACTTCGATGCCGCGCCCCACTTCACGCGGCGCAACGTGCACGACGGCGTCGGCCTCTTTCCCGCCGATCGATGCCGTGACGGTGTAGTCACCGGCGAGCTCGGCGACGAAAGTGCCGCTCGGGTCGATCTCCGATGCGCCGGGACCCGCTGCGACTCCCCAGTCCGTCGCGACGTCGCCAACCGGACGGCCGGCCGCCGTACGCGCAACGGCGGAGAATTTCACGACGTCTCCCGTACGCACGGTCGACGTTCCGGGCTCGATGGTGAGGCGCGCGACGTTATTGGGCAGCACCTGGAGCGCGAAGGTTTCCGTCGCTGGGCCGGCCGTCGCGGTGATTGTTGCGCGACCCGCAGACAGGGCACGCAGTCGACCGTCGTTCGTCACCGTGGCGACGCGTGGGTTGCTCGAGGTAAACGTCACAGGATCGGACCGGCGATCGCCGTGACGCGAAAACGCGGCCGCCACTACCGTGAGTCGCGACCCGGCGACCAGGCGATCCGGCCGCGGATCGAGCACGATGCGCGCCGGCGGCTCAGGCAGCACATGCACGAGCGCTGCGCCGAACACCTGACTGCCCTGCACGCCGCGGATGAATCCCACCGCCGTCACGCGCGCGTAGCCTTGGTACCCGCCCGTGAACTCGCCCGTCGAGTCGACGCCGCCGACATCGCCGCCCACGAACCACCCGATCTCGGCGCCCGGCACGACTTGCCCCGACGCGTCCAGCGCCCGCGCGGTGAACTTCATCTTGCCCCCGATGGGGACTTCGCCGCCCGACGGCTGCACGTCGACTTTGGCGATTGGGGTTTGCGGAGCGGGTGCACTGATAGGCTGTTGCAGTACGACTAACGACAGTAACGCTGGCAGCAACATGGGAAGGCCTCCATCTGACGGCGCTAAAGGGAAGACTGAGGTTACCGGCGCGGCAGGGAGAGCGGAAGAGTGTCTGATCGAGCTCTTGCTGTCACGAAAGTGTCAGCATACTGAAGTCAGGACGAAAAGGCAGTCGCGATTGACAGGGTATGGGGGGGTTAATACCTTAGCCCGCGGTTCAAGCATACGTGGCACCGTCACCGGATGTCTGCGCTTCCGCGAGGACCAAATGTCTCGCGGATTTTTGTTTGAGCCCGTCCCTCGCCGCGGTGGCCTGGGTCGTTCCAGTCCGGGGCCGTGCCCCATTGTGCTGAGGTCTTAACAGTATGGCTAAGGGTAAGGTGAAGTGGTTTAACGACGCGAAAGGCTTTGGCTTTATCGCGCAGGAGTCGGGTCCAGACGTGTTCGTCCACTTCACAGCGATCCAGGCGGAGGGCTTCCGCAGCCTCGCCGAGGGCGACAACGTCGAGTTCGACGTCGCCCAGGGTCCAAAGGGGCTGCAAGCGCAGAACGTTCGCAAGGTCTGAGCAATCCCAGCTCGAGGAAACGGGCCCGGGTCACACCGGGCCCGTTTGCTTTTCATATATTGGCGCCATGACTCCCGCCATCCTTCTGCTGGTCCTCGTCCAGGCGCCCCAAGCGGCGTCAGCGCCCCGACCGTTCGCCTATCGCGGATTCGCGCCGGGCATGTCGTACCGTGATTTCGCCACCCGCGCCCGCAGCATCGCGCAAGGCGACAGCGACATCCTGGCATGTCAGACGATGCGGCGGAGCGCGCAGGTGATGGACTGCGGCGTGCGCGTGCGCGATCCCGTGGACAGCGCGCGTTTCTATTTGAGCGCGAATGTCATCGAGGGACGGGCGTCTGTCATTGCGTTCCTGGATTCGGGGAAGGTCGCGCTGGTGCGGCGGACACAGGACGACATGCGCAAACACCTGGGTGTCCCGCAGCGCCGCGAGCGCAGCATGTGGGAATGGACCAAGGGTCGACGGTTCATCCGGCTCAACTGGCGAGGCGGCCGTGATTGGCGCGTGATCTCGATTACCCTCAACGATCGCGACGTGATGGACCGAATCGCCCGCTATCGCCCCCACCCCACACCGCGGCCGACCAAGCCTTAGGTCAGACGGCCGACACGAGGCGCTCGGCGAGCTGCGCGATTCCCTGCACTCCCGTGATCTGGTCCACCCAACGCGGCGGCAACGCTACCTCGCCGTACCGCGCTCCGAGCAGAGCGCCCGCGACCGCTGCATTGGTGTCGGTGTCGCCGCCGGCCCGGGCGAGGTACATGAGCGCTTCGTCGAGCGAACGGTCGTGAGTCACGAACCAGAACGCGATTTCAACGCAGTGGACCACGTAACCGGCCTCGCCGGGCCGCGTGATCGGGAGATCGCTGTCACTCTCGCGCGGCACCCGATGGATCGCCTCGCGCAGCGCCCGCGGCGCGCGGTCGCCGATGCGGTGCATCACCTCGTCGATGAAGTAGATGTTGCCATGCAACAGCTCCCGCGCGGCGAGGTTGACCGCGGCGGCGCCCCAGGTGCATCGCTCATCGGCGTGCGTGATCGCCGCCTGCTGCGTCGAGACGCGAATCAGCCGATCGGGATCGTCATGGTAGCGGAGCGCGACGGGAATGCAGCGCATGACACTGCCGTTGCCGGCCGACCGGCCGGGATTCTCCTCATTCGTGAGCCGGCCCGCTTCGAACGGCTCCTTGCCGCGGTCGATCATGGTGAGGGCGCGCCTGGTCGTAACGCCGATGCCGCGGCCGTCCACCTTCATCCATTTCACCCAGCGCCGCGCCACGTCGTTCTCGTCGAACCCCTTGGACGCCAGCAGCGATTCGCCGAGCAACAACGCCATCGCGGCGTCGTCGTCGTAGGGGGAGTTCTTGGGCGGTGGGGCGAGATCGACCACGCCGCTGGGGAATGCCTTCCGGATGGCTTCCGGCGTTCCCAGGTGCTCGGTGGGGACGCCCAGCTGATTGCCAGCGACAAGGCCCAGCAACGCGCCTCGGGCGCGAGAGACGAGCTGTGGGTCTCCCCGGTCCATTGCGCCACAAATTAACACCGGCCATGGCTATCGTTTTGGGACTCGCGGGGCTGTACGTCATCCTCTCCGTTATGCTGTGGGCGCTGCAAGAGAAGATCACGTTCCCGGCGCCGCGCGCGGCACTGCCGGATCCCAAGAAGGTCCTTGGCTACGGCGAACCAATCGAATTGCGCATGCAGGATGGGACGCAGCTGGTCGGATGGTATTTGCCGCCCCTCGCCGCCCCCCGCCGCCCCTTCGCCGCCCTGCTCTGGTTCTATGGCAACGGTGAGACGATCGGCGCCATCTGGCCCATCATCCGCGATTTCCGGCCGCCAGATGCCGCGCTCCTGGTCGTCGACTATCCGGGCTATGGAGCAAGCGGCGGCCGAGCAACTGAAGCCGGCCTGTATGCGGCCGCTGATCTCGCGTACGATGCGCTTGTGGCCCGTCCGGAAATCGATCGAGATCGCATTTACGTCTACGGCCGTTCCCTGGGGAGCGCCGTCGCCACTCACACGGCATCCACGCACGAGGTCGCGGGACTGATTCTCGAGTCCCCATTCACGAGCGCGCATGGGATGGCGGCCCGCCATTACCGCATCTTCCCAACCTTTCTGGTGCGGCTGCAGTTGGACAATGTCGGCGCGATCCGGGCCGTTCATTGTCCGATTCTCATGTTCCACGGGACTGCCGATATGCTCGTCCCGATCACGATGGGGCGAGCAGTGGCGGAGGCCGCCGCTGGCCCCGTGGAGTTCGTGATGATCGAGGGATCAGGCCACAACGATACCTACGACATGGGCGGGAAGTCGTACAAAGAAAAACTGGCGGCCTTCGTCAAATAACCACGACCGGCTCGAGCCGGTCCTTCTCCTCCTCAAAGATGCGCTGCGCTTCATCAAGCGCCCGAATCACATCCGGCTCTTCCGGATCGGGGAACTTGCTGCTTGCCGCGACCCGCCCGGTGAGCTTGCGAACGGCGACGAGCGCTCGCGTGACCTCGCAGCGGCCGGCATCGGCGTCGGTGTGACCGGCGACGAGCAGCTCCTCAAACAGCGGCAGGGCGGCCGGGTCGCCGAGCACGTAGAGGGATTCGAGGATCTTCGGCGCGAGGAAACGACGCAGCATCTCGTCCCCGCGAATCCGCTGAAACAGCGCGATCACATTGGCCGCCTGACCGGGATAGTAGCGCGCCGCTTCAACCGCCGCCGCGACGAACGCATGGTGCGCGCCAGGCGTCTGCAGGTACCGCGCAAAGAGCGGCCATGCCTCGACCGGATGGCGCTCGGCGAGCGCAAGAAACGCGAAGTAGCGGCGGCCCAGCGGCGCCTGCGTGTCGGCGATGACCGTGCGCAGACCGGCGACGCCCCAGCGCGCGCCGACGAGCGCAGCGGCCGCGGCATGTTGCCAGCGCTCCAGCTCCGGCACGCGAAACGTGACGATGTGGGGATCGAGGAACGCGCGGCAGCGCTCCAGCGCGGCGAGCAACCGGCGATCGACTTCCGCGAGCGCCGGTTCGAATGCTTCGGTGTTGGCGCGGCGCGCGAGTGCGAGCGCCTCCCATCCCAGTTGTCCCAGGTTCAGCTCGTCCCACGTCGCTTCCAATTCGGCGGCGCCCTTGGCGGCGAGGAGGCGCTCGAGTCCCGCCGCAAATCCGCACAGCCGCCGAATCGCATCCATACACGTAATGTGGAAAGCGCGTGGATATTGCGCTATCCCATTCGCAGGCTTAACCTTGCCCGCTCATGCGCAGGTGCCGGGCCGTCCTCGCCGCCATTCTCTCGCTGACCGCCTGCTCTCGTGGAGGCCGCGGTACCATTGTCCTCGGCCTAGCGGGACCCTTCTCACAGCCTCGCGGCGTGTCGATGCAGCACGCGGCGGAGCTGGCCGTCAAGGAAATCAACGCGCGCGGCGGGATTCGTGGTCGACAGCTGGCCCTGCGGGTGATGGATGACAGCGGGCGTCCCGACGTCGCCATCCGCATTGCGCAACAGCTGGCCGATGATCCCGCGGTGGTCGCGGTCATCGGGCATCTCACGTCGAGCGCTTCGCTGGCAGCGGGGCGCGTCTATGGAGAGGCCCGACGCCCGCTCGTGATGATCTCGCCGTCGGCTTCCAGCCCCGATCTCTCAGGGGTCAATCCCTACGTCTTCCGCGTCTGCCCCACCGATTTGAGTCACGGCGCGCAGCTGGCCCGCTACGCCCGCCAGATGCTCAGTGCCCGACGCGTCGGGCTGATTTACCTGGACGATGACTATGGTCGAGGTTTGCGTCTCAGCTTCGCCGCGGAGTTCAAGCGTCTGGGCGGCAACATTGCAGAGGCAGATCCGATGCTCTCTGCGACACCAAGTGTCGAGCCCTACCTTTCCCGCCTGCGCCAGGAGGGCGGTGTGGACGCGCTCATGCTCGCGACCGACCGTGTTGGGGCCGAGCTCGCGTTGCGAGAGATGGGGCGTTTAGGCGTCCACTGGACGACCCTCGGGGGCGACGCTCTCAGCGGTATCGAGAAGAACGGTCGATTGGCCGAGGGCGTAAGGATGTCCGTCGCTTACCTCGTGGACCAGACCGGTGAGCGGAACGCGCAATTCGTCGGCGCCTACGCGCGCGCCTACGCGGGAGAGCGCCCCGATCATCGCGGCGCCTCGACGTACGACATCATCCATTTGCTGGCGAGCGTACTCACGGAATCGGGCGCCGATCGCCGCGCCATCCGGGACCGGCTGGCGCGCACGGGCGGAGATCTACCGGCGTTCGAGGGCGTCACAGGCAGGATCGCATTTGATACCCACGGTGACGTCCCGGCAAAGTCGGTGGTGATCGGCACGGTGCGAGATGGCCAGCTTACACTCGAGCCCGGGCAGTGACCTCGCTCGACACGATCCGCTGGCGGATCATTCTCGGCCTCTCGGGGCTGCTTGCGGGACTCGTCATCGCCGCGGTCGTCGGCGTCACGTCGCTGGCGACGCTGCGTCGCTCGCTGGCGGATGAGATCGGGCACCTCCGGGAATCGAGCGAAGTGGGGAACGGCCTGGTGACGGCCGTGTTCGATGAAATCCGCGCGGCGGAGCAATATCTCAGCGATCGGGGACAACAGGTCAGCGATCAGTTCCAGACCGCCGTGGACTCCACGTTCAGCTACCAGAAGCGGCTCGACGGCCTGCCGGGGCTGACCCAAGCCGATCGGATCACCGTGAACCGGATCAAGCAGCTGCAATCAGCCATCCATGTCGATTACTCACTCGCGCACGCCGATCTCGATCTGAGCCGGCCGCGCGAAGCGCAGGCGTTGTCGAACGGCGTCCGCCCACAGGTCACGGAGCTGACGCGGCTCGTGCGAGACCTGTCGGCGCGCCAGTCGGACAAGGCCGGGGTGGTCGGCCAACGTCTGGCGGCGCTCGCTCGCGAGCGCGAGATCGTGCTCTGGCTGGTCCTGATCGCCACGGCCCTCGTCGGTGCCGTCGTCGGCGCCTTCACGCTGCGCTGGGTCGAAGGCCCGCTGGTACGGCTCGTGACGGCGGCAGAGCGGTTCGGGAGCGGCGACCTACGGCCCGTCACCACCGGACGGATGCCGCGCGAATTCCAGGTATTGGCCGACGCCATGCGGCACATGGGGGAACGACTCCGCGGAATCGTCTCCGAGGTCGTCGGCTCCGCCGACAAGATCGCGGCATCGGCCAGTGATCTCTCGGCGGTGAGCGAGGAGTTGGCCGCATCGTCCAGCCAGGTTTCGAGCGCCATGCTCGAGATCTCGAGCGGCGCGGAGAATCAGCGCAACGAGCTGAACGCGACCCAGTCAGCGCTGGAGCAGCAGCGCAAAGCGACCGCCGAGATGGCGGACGCCGCGTCCCGGGTCGCGCGGCTGGGCGAGGAGATTCGCACCGTCGCCGACCGACATCGCCACGACATCGCGGCTGCGGGAACGACGCTCCTCGACGTCCGCGAGGTCGTGCGCACGACGGGCACGGAGGTCACGCAGCTCGCAGAGCAGAGCTCCGCCATCGATGATTTTGTCGACCTCATCAAGCGGATCTCATCGCAGACCAACCTGCTGGCGTTGAACGCCGCCATCGAAGCGGCGCGTGCCGGCGAACATGGCCGGGGGTTCGCGGTCGTCGCCGAAGAGGTGCGCCAGCTCGCGGACGAGTCGTCGCGCGCCGCCGAGGACGTGGCGCGCACCACCCGCGTGATCCGAGAACAGGTCGAGGAGGTCACCGCGACGATGGCCGTGGGCCAGGCTAAGGTTCGCGGCATCGAATCGGTCGCGGAGGGCGCGGCCCGCGGCCTCACCGAAATCGTCGCCGCGGTGGAGCAAGTCGAGCAGGCGGCGTCGCGCGTGACGCGCGCGGCGCAGGAGAACCGTGGCGTGACCGAACAGCTGGGCGCACAGGCGCAGCAGGTGGTAAGCCGCGCCGCGTCGCACGCCTCGAGTGCCGAACAGGTGACGGCGGCGACGGAACAGCAGGGAGCATCCACCCAGGAAATGGCAGCGGCCGCCGGAGATCTGCTCCAGGCGGCCGAGAAACTGCGCGGGCTAGTCCGCGGCTTCCGGATCTAGCGGCGGCCCTTCTTCTTTTTTGCAGGAGCCTTTTTGACCGCGACGGGCTTGCGTTTGCGAAGCCCTTCCTGAACCTCCCCCAGGACCCGGTCCCCCTCGTCGGGGCCGATCAGTCCCCGCCGCACGGCATAGCGCACCAGCTCTTCCGCATCCTCGGACGTAAAGTCGGCCAACCCAGCCGCGCCGCGCATCGCCTTGATGAGCGCGTCGGCCACCGGACTGCGCAGCACGCTGGCGATGCCGGGAAGGGCCTCGAGTAATGACGAGATTTGCGAACCACCAAGCTCGGCTGGCATGAAAGGGGTGGTAAAGGTGGCGGCAAGCTACATGACCCCCGCGGAGGCGTCAAGAATTGCGGCTGCCCCGCCGTGAGATCGTGAGGTCGGACTGCGATAACAGCTCCCCCAGGACCGTGCGAGTGCGGGGATCGAGCGGGAGCTCGAAGTGCATATCGAGGCGGTATTCCGCGCCGTCAGCCCCCTGGCCCGTCAGCGCGAAGCCGCGGTCCGACGGGGTCACCGCGTCGATTTCGACGGTCACAATGGGCTCAAACGCGGGACGGGTGGTGGTCCGGCTACCGGGACGGGTGCGTGGCGTGTCCATGAGAGGCTCCTGTTGCCGGAGAGATAGCCCTCCGGGGAAGCGCGTCAAGATCAGGGGTAGTATAGATTTCGGACCGGAGGGGAGTCGCCGTGGGGAGACGGGGCATCAAGGAGTACCGGGCGCCGGAAGCCCTGGCGCTCATCGCAGCTGACCGGGCGCATGAGCCACTCGTGTGCCCCTCGTGCGGGACTCGCACGATCCAGCGTTCGCCGCGACGCCGCCTTCTCCGGGGCGAGGGGGGCGAACTCTTGACCGCGGAACGGATCAGCCTGAGGTGCGCGGGCTGTAGCCGCCATGCTTTCTACATCACGCGCGGGATGGAGCCGCCGCGGGACGCAACCATGGATCCAAGGAGCTTATGAGCGAGGACAAGCGTGGCTGGTGACGCGATACAGATGATGGGGACCGTCACTGAAGTACTTCCCAACACGACGTTCCGCGTAAAACTCGAAAATGGACATGAAGTACTGGCCTACGTCAGCGGCAAGATGCGGAAGAACTATATCCGCATTCT
>DATGVC010000221.1:0-2282 GCA_035300745.1 Gemmatimonadales bacterium
TCGACAATCACCGCAACGGCGATTACGCGCCGTACGTGTATGTCACGACCGACTTCGGGAAGTCGTTCCGCTCGATCGCGAGCAATCTCCCGAAGGGGGACGACGGGCCGGGGTACGTCCATGTGATCCGCGAAGACGTCACCAACAAGGACCTGTTGTTCCTGGGCAGCGACGTCGCCGTCTACGTCTCGTTCAATCGCGGCGGCTCGTGGCAGCGCTTCATGAGCGGTTTCCCCACGGTGCCGGTGCACGATCTCCGGATTCACCCGCGCGAGCGCGACCTGATCGCGGCGACGCATGGGCGCGCGCTGTGGATCGTGAACATCGCGCCGCTCGAGCAGCTGAATGACAGCGCGCTTGCCGCCGGCGCGTATCTCTTCCAGCCGACGACGGCGTATCAGTACGGTCAGCCGCCCCTGGGCGGCGGCAATCTGGGCCAGAAATCGTTCCGGGCGCCGAGCCCGCAGTACGGAGCGGAAATCGTGTATCGCCTGACGACCGGCAGCACCGACCGCCGGACGCGGACACAGATCGTGATCCGCGACGTGCGCGGCGACACGGTCCGCACGGTTCAGGGTCCCGCGGGCCCCGGGCTGCATCGCGTGGTCTGGAACTTCCAGGGCAAGACGCCGCCGCCCATCGCGCTCTCGCCCTCACAGAAGCGCGACAGCGCCTGGCTGGTGTCGCGCATCAACGTCGTGTTCGATTCGCTCGCGAAGGCCGGCACCAACCCGCAGCAGCTCGAGCCGATCAAGACCGCCCTGCTGGCGGGCGACATCCAGGGATTGGCACAGCGCTTTGGATTTGGCGGCGGAGGTAGCGGAGGTGGCGGAGGTGGTGGCGGCGGAGGCGGTTCGCCGTTCAATTCAGCGGGGCGGTTCAACGAGCGTCCCGGGGAAACGACGCCGCGCGCAGCCACCGCGGGGGCGGTCCTGCCCGCGGCCGGGAGCGAAAGCGGCGGCGAATCGGGCGACGCACCGCCTGACGCCACTTTCCTCACGACATTGGGCAACTTGCTGCGCAAACCCGGTCAAACGGGAGGCGGTGGAGGTGGGGGAGGTTTTGGGGCCCTCGGGTTCGTTGCGCAAGCGTTTGGGCGTGCACCGGTTGGTGGAGGTGGTGGCTTTGGCGGATTTGGTGGCGGCGCCAATCCGGTCGCGACGGGCGATTATCTCGTGACGATCACGGTTGACGGCAAAACGCTGAGCCGAGTCCTTCGCGTGGAGCGAGGTGGCCGCTAGAGGAATGGCGTTTCTCGATACCAAGCATCAGCGCGCCGCGTTCATCGTCCTTGCGCTGGGCGCGGCGCTGGTGTGGTCCCTGGGGCCGTACGCGACAGGGGTCATTGGTATTCCCGTCCTCGCCGTCCTGTTCGCGCCGGTGCACAACTGGCTGGTGCGGCACGGTCTGCCGAATAGCTTCGCCGCATTGGTCGTGACGTTGTTGGGCGCTGTTCTGCTGATCGTCCCTGGCATTGGGATCGCCGGCCTGCTGATCAACCAGGCGCAGGAAATCACGCAGACCGTGCTGCAAAGCCCGATCATCGAGCGGTTCCGGGGTCTGCAGATTCGCGGCATACCGGTCGGCCCTCGCCTCGCCGACGCAGGCGCCCGCATCGTGGCGGCGATCGGCTCGAGCGCCTTCGGGCTCGTGGGAACCGCCACGCGCCTGTCGCTGAACCTCACGATTTCCTTCTTTGGCCTGTACTACGTCCTCAAGCATCCCGGCGACGTGTGGCTGGACGCGCGTCCCTACATCCCGTTTTCCAACGCCAACACGGAAAAGCTGGGGAAGCGGTTCAAAGACGTGACGGTGTCGACCGTCATCGGCACCGGCGTGACCGCAGCCATTCAGGGGGCAGTGCTCGCCTTGACGTTCGCGATTGTCGGCCTGCCGAACGGCTTGTTCTGGGGCGTGGTTACGATGGCATTCGCCATCCTCCCCGTCGTCGGCAGCGGGCTGATATGGATCCCGGCCGGGATTGCGCTGTTCATGCAGGGTAGACAGGTAACCGGCGTATTGCTCATCCTGTGGGGGGTTCTCGTCGCACAGCTCGTCGACAATCTCGCCCGGCCCCTCATCTACAGCCGCTTTTCCGCGATTCATCCGCTCATCACGTTGATCGGCGCCATCGCCGGCGTGAACTATTTCGGGCTGCTGGGCCTGCTCATCGGCCCGCTCGCGTTGAGCTATTTCTTCGAGCTCATTCGTATGTATCGGGAGGAGTATCTCGAGCCGGAGGTGGCCGAGTCGCATTAGCGCAGGTCCGCGCGCCGCGGGTC
>DATGVC010000222.1:0-17931 GCA_035300745.1 Gemmatimonadales bacterium
CGGGCACCGGTGTATGTTGACGGCGCGTTGAAGGTCACCCTGAAGGGCGACACGATCGTGGCTGATTTTCTGCGAATCCTCGACGATTACGTCGAGCAGCGCTTCGGCAGCAGCTCAGCGAATAGGAGTGCCCAGCGGCACGTCGCGATCGGGATGGACCAGACAGATGTCGCCGTCCCCAAGAATCACGCCTAGCGTCAAGGCCTCCGAAAAAAACGTCGCGATCTGCCGGGGCGGGAAGTTGACGACGCCGAGCACCAGCTTGCCGACGAGATCCTGCGGCTCGTAGTACTTCGTGATTTGCGCGCTGGAGTTCTTCAGGCCGATCGCCTCCCCGAAATCGATCCGGAGCTTGTACGCCGGTTTGCGCGCCTGCGGAAAGACGTCAGCCCGGACGATGCGGCCGACGCGGATATCGATCTTGGCAAAATCGTCGTAGCTGATCTGGTCCATCGCCACTCCCAAATGTCCCTTTTTGAGGTCAGCGCCAGCGTGCCGGCATAGGGCGAAAAGCTTGGCACGTGCATTGCCTTTCCGCTACGCGCAGCCCATTTCCACCTTCACAGGACGGCGATTATGCGGCGGATCGGCATGGCGGTGCTGGGCCTGACGGTCATCACGAGTCCCCTGATGGGGCAGCGCTCGGCGCTGCGTGAAGTTCACGACGGCGGCAGCGGCAGCTTCGGGGCCACCTTCGTCGTTGCGCAGCCGCTCGGTGAATTTCGCCGCAATGGTGACGTCGCGGCTGGGCTCTCGGTGTTCGGGGTGACCGGCGGCGGTGCGCTCGCGCTCCGCATCGACGGCAGCTGGATGGCCTACGATGCCCGGTATCAAGGGTACGGCGTGTCGACGCTCTCACAAATCGGGACGCTCGGGGCCGGTCCGCAACTGACGCTGGGTCACGGCCTGTTCCGCGCCTACGGGTTCGCTACCGTCGGTGGATCGCTCTTCTGGAGTACCGCGAGCTACGGTGGTGGGTGCGGCTGCTCTAGCTGGGATTCATTTCTCGCCGGCCACTTCACGACGACGACATCCGCAGGTGGCGGCTTGCTAATCGGCCTTTCAAGCGGCCGCACGCCTATCGCGATCGATCTGGGGGCCCGCGCGGTGCGTCATGATCGCGTGCGGTATGTGCCGGCCGGCGGCTTGACGCAGAACCCGGATGGGTCATTCACCGCCAGGGAGGTGGAGACTCGGGTCGATATGCGCGTCTACCAAATCGGGGTGTCGATCGGGATTCGGTAACCTCCCCTGTCGTCCCCGGCCTCACCCCCAACCCCCTCTCCACGTTGCGGAGAGGGGGCTTCGTTTACGGCGGTGGGTCTTTTTCCAGGATCTGGTTCAGGTAACGCTGCGGCGCGTTCAGAAAATCACGCGTGATCCGCACATGATCTAATTGCTCATACGCCACCACTTGAACTGGTGTCGTGTCAAAGCTGTAGATCTGCGCAGGCGGCGCGGGTGGGGACCTACCAGTTCGTCATCGGGAGCGGCATCACCGCCAACGTCCGTGTCGACGCGATTCCCAAGCCGTAGGCACTAGTCGGCCGCTGCAGTCTCCGCAACGGAGGCCCGCCGCGCCCGCCGTCCCAGGCGGTGCTGCAGCGTGTCGAGGTAGGTGTAGACGACGGGCGTCACGTAGAGTGTGATGAGCTGCGAGAACGCGAGCCCGCCGACCACCGCGAGGCCCAGCGGCCGGCGCGACTCACCTCCGGCGCCCCATCCAATCGCGATCGGCAGCGTCCCCATCAACGCCGCCATCGTCGTCATCATGATGGGCCGGAACCGCACGCTGCACGCTTCGATGATCGCCTCGCGCGGCGATTTCCCCTCGCGCCGCTCGGCGTCCAGCGCGAAGTCGATCATCATGATCGCGTTCTTCTTCACGAGTCCGACCAGCATGATCACGCCCACGAACGCGTAGACGCTCAGCTCGGTCCGAAAAACGAGCAGCGTGAGGAGCGCGCCGAATCCGGCGAAGGGAAGGCCCGACAGAATCGTGAGCGGGTGCACGAAGCTTTCGTAGAGAATGCCGAGCACGATGTAGATCACGACGACCGCGAGGAGCAGCAGGAACACGAGTCCCTGCTGGCTCGCCTGGAACGCCTGCGCCGTCCCCGAGAACCCCGTGCTGATGGTCGATGGCAACGTCTGCTGCGCCGCCTTCTGGACTTCAGTGACCGCCGCACCCAACGACACGCCAGGCGGCAGGTTGAACGACAGCGTCACGGAAGGCAGCTGGCCGCTGTGGTTCACGCTCAGCGGCCCGACATCATTCGACACCGAGGCCACCGCGGTAAGGGGCACCCGGTTGCCGCGCTGCGAGCGCAGGTAGAGCAGCTGCAGCGCGGACGGGTCGCGCTGGTACTCCGGCAATAGCTCCAGGATGACCCAGTACTGGTTGTTCGGGGTGTAGATCGTCGAGACCTGACGCGAGCCGTAGGCATCGTACAGCGCCTGCTCGATCTGCTGCACGGTCACGCCGAGGCTCGCAGCGCGGTCGCGGTCGATCCGCACGCTCACCTGCGGGTTCTTGATCTGCAGGTCGGTCGTGACGTCCTGGAGGTTGGGGAGGCCGCGCAGCACCCGCTCCAGCTTTCCGGCGTTGTCGTAGAGCGCGTCGATGTCGGCGCTCTGCATCGTGAATTGGTATTGCGTCTTCGTGGGCCGGCCGCCGACGCGGATGGAGGGCGGCAGCTGCAGATAGGTCCGGATCCCGGGAACGCTGTTGAGTTTCGGCGTCAGCTCGCGGATCACTTGATCGGCGGGCAGCCGTTGGCCGCGCGGCTTCAGCCGGATGCTCACGCGGCCCTGATTCATGGTGCCCCCGCCCACCGTCGACATGAAGTGGGCGATGTTCGGATCTCGCCCCACAATGTCCGCGACGGCGAGCTGATGGTCGCGCATGTTTTCGAAGGAGCTGCCTTCCAGCGTCTCCGTCGTTCCCTGGATCTGGCCGGTGTCTTCCGTGGGAATGAAGCCCTTGGGAACGAGCACGAACAGCACGGCGGTCGCAACCAGAATCCCGCCGGAAAAGGCGAGCGCCAAACCGCGGCGGTCCATGACCCAACCCAGCGAGCGCTGGTAAGACGCCAGCGCGCGCCGGTACACCCGTTCCGTGGCTTCGTACCAGCGTCCGTGCCGTTCTTCCCTTGGCGGGCGCAGGAAGCGGCTGCACAGCATCGGCGTGAGTGTCAGGGACACGAACCCGGAGACGAGAATCGCGACGCCGATCGTCACGGCGAATTCGTGAAACAGCCGGCCAATGATGCCGCCCATGAGCAGCACGGGAATGAACACGGCGGTGAGCGACAACGTCATCGACAAGATGGTGAAGCCGATCTCGCGCGCCCCGTCGAGCGCTGCCTGCATCGGGCGTTTCCCCTGCTCGAGATGCCGGACGATGTTCTCGAGCATCACGATGGCGTCGTCCACGACGAATCCGACCGACAGCGTAAGCGCCATGAGCGACAGGTTGTCGAGGCTGTAGCCCATCAAGTACATCACCGAGAACGTGCCGATGATCGAGAAGGGCAGTGCCAGACTCGGGATGACCGTCGCCGAGACGTTCTTGAGGAACAGGAAAATCACGAGCACGACGAGGCACAGCGTAATGAACATCGTCAGCTGCACGTCGTTCACCGACTGGCGGATCGAGACTGAGCGGTCGTACAGGGTGTTCACTTCGACCGATGCGGGAAGCTGGGCACTGAGCATACCGACGGTTCGTTTCACCGCGTCGGCGACCTGCACCGTATTCGTGCCCGGCTGCCGCTGGATCGCGAGAATGATGGCGCGTTTGCCGTCGTACCAGCTCGCGTTCCGGGAGTCCTGTACGTCATCGAGTACACGCGCCACGTCCTGGAGACGAACCGGTGCGCCGTTCTGATATGTCACGGTAAGCTGGCGGAACTCCGGCGCGCTCGAGATCGACCCGTCGGCGAGCACCGTGTAGGCGCGCTGCGGACCCCACAGCGTCCCAGTCGGCAGATTGGGATTTCCGGCGGAGACCGCCGCCGTGACTTCATCCAGCCCAATGCCGCGCGCAGCCAGTGCCTTAGGATCGACCTGAATCCGCACGGCATATTTCGCCGACCCGAACACCTGCACTTGCGCGACGCCGCTGACCGTCGAGAGTCGCTGCGCGAGGAACGTTTCGCCGTACTCGTCGAGCTGGGGAAGCGGCAGTGTGTTGGACGTCAGCGCGAGGTAGAGGATCGGCGAGTCCGCCGGATTCGACTTGTTGTAGGACGGCGGCTGAATGCCCGGGGGCAGCTGCCGCAGCGTCTTGGAGATGGCCGCCTGCACGTCCTGGGCGGCGGCATCGATGTCGCGCGAGAGCGTGAATTGCAGCGTGATGTTGGTGCCGCCCAACGTGCTCGAGGACGTCATGGCGTCGAGCCCGGCGATCGTCGAGAACTGCTTCTCGAGCGGCGTCGCGACGGCGGCCGCCATCGTCTGCGGGCTTGCGCCCGGCAACCCGGCCGACACGGTGATCGTGGGGAAGTCCACGTTCGGGAGATCGCTCACCGGGAGGAGGCGATACGCCATCAGCCCGAACATGAGAATGCCGAGCATGACGAGCGTCGTCGCCACGGGACGACGAATGAAGAGTCCCGAGATGCTCACCGGACCTGCTCCGATCCTCCGCCCGCGCTGGTCTCAGTGGTGGGCCCGCCGCGGATATCCACTTTGGCATTCGGTGTCAAACGCAGCTGCCCGTCGGTGACGACGAGCGCTCCGGCCGGCACACCCGCGATTACGCTGAGACTGTCGAGCGTGCGCTCCACGGTCACCGGCTGCGTGGCCGCCGTGCCGTCGCTGCTCACGACGAACACATACGTGCCTTGCTGGCCCTGCATCACGGCCTGGCTCGGGACCACGACGGCGTCGCTTTGGACGCCCAGGACGAGCGTGATCCTGACGAACTCGCCGGGCCAGAGGCTCCCATCGCGATTCGCGAAGCGGGCCTTGAGTAGCACGGTTCCTGTAGCCGTGTCCACCTGATTGTCGACGAACGAGAGTATGCCTTGTTCGGCCGACGCAGAATCGCGTGCCGGCATGGCGATCGCCGCGAGCTGCTGACCGGCGCGCTGGCGGAGCGCGGGCAGGTTGGTCGCTGGAACGGGGAAGCGCACGAGGATGGGGCGCATCTGCACGATCGACACGAGAGCATTGCTCCCCGAGCGAACGAGGTTGCCCTCGTGGAGGAGGAGGCGTCCCGTGCGGCCGCCGATCGGCGCGCGCACGGTGGCGTACTCGAGGTTCAGACGAGCCAAAGCGGCGGCAGCCGAGTCGGAGCGCACGGCCGCGGCGGCGGCGTCAGCCGCCGCCTGTTTCTGCTCGTAGTCCTCCTGCGTGACTGTATTGGTGGCGGCGAGTGTCTTGTAGCGCGCGGCTTCGCGCGCCGCGCTCTGCGCCTGCGCGAGGTCGCGGAGCAGGGTGCCTTCGGCTTGCTGCAGCGCCGCGCGGTAGGGACGCGGATCGATCTCGAACAGGATCTGGTCGGCGGCGACTTCGTCGCCCTCGGCGAAATCCACGTGCAGGATCGTTCCGTTCACCTGCGGCAAGACGTCCACGGAGCGGATCGGCTCGACCGTGCCCGTGGCATTCAGTTCGTAAGGGAGGGAGCGGCGCTCGACCCGCGCCACGCTGACCGGAACCTTTGAGGGGGTCCCGCCCTGGCGTGAGCCACACCCGGTGGCCGCCGCCAGCGCAAACCCAGCGAGCAAAAAGGCTCGGTAAGTCACGACTTCTATACGCATACCCTCCCCATGGCGTCATTTGGACCCGGTGCGCGGCTTTATGGCTACCGCGCCGGTCGTCGCTAAACGTAGCCTCGTCCATGCTCGCGCGCGTCCGCTCCGCCGCCGTCCTCGGCATTGACGCGTACCTAGTGGAAGTCGAGACCGACATCGCGAGCGGCCTGCCGACGTTTGTGACGGTCGGGCTACCGCAGGGTGCAGTAAAGGAAGGGCGCGACCGGGTCTGCTCCGCCCTGGCCAACACCGGCTTCACGTTCCCGCTCAAGCGGATCACGGTCAATCTGGCACCGGCTGACATACGCAAAGAAGGATCCGCGTTCGACCTGCCGATCGCGCTGGGTATTCTGGCTGCGACGGAGCAGGTGGCGGGAGACCGTCTCGCGAACATCGCGGTGCTGGGCGAGCTCGGCCTCGAGGGAGCTATCCGTCCGGTGCGAGGCGCACTGCCGGTGGCGCTCGCCGCGCGGGCTGCTGGACTCGAAGCGCTGATTCTGCCGCGCGAGAACCTGCCCGAGGCGGGCGTGGTCGACGGGCTGCGCGTGCTCGGCGCCGGCTGTCTCGCGGAAATCGCGGAATTCCTCGAGGGCAAGGCCGACCTGCCCAGCGCTTCGGTTGACGTGGCACGGCTGTTTGCCGAGCGCGCCAGGGATGACGTGGACTTCGCCGAGGTGAAGGGACAGGCACACGCCAAGCGGGCGCTCGAGGTCGCGGCCGCAGGCGGGCACAACATCCTGATGGTGGGCCCGCCCGGATCGGGGAAGACGATGCTCGCGCGTCGCCTGCCCACGACGCTTCCAAAGATGAGCCTCGACGAGGCGCTCGAGACCACCAAGATCCATTCGGTGGCGGGGACGCTGCCACTCGGCGAGTCCCTTGTGGCTCGGCGTCCATTTCGCGCGCCGCATCACACGATTTCGGATGCCGGATTGATCGGCGGGGGTTCGTATCCGCGACCGGGAGAGGTCAGCCTCGCGCACGGCGGCGTGCTGTTTCTCGACGAGCTGCCGGAGTTCCGCAAGAACGTGCTCGAGGTGCTGCGCCAGCCAATGGAGGACGGCGTCGTCACCATCGCCCGGGCGGCGATGAGTCTCTCGTATCCGGCGCGCTTCATGCTCGCGGCGGCGATGAATCCGTGTCCCTGCGGCTGGTTCGGCGATCCGCACCACACCTGCGCCTGCGGCTCGCTCGCGGTGCAGCGCTACCTGGCGCGGGTCTCGGGGCCGCTGCTGGATCGGATCGACATCCATCTGGAAGTGCCCGCGGTGAAGTACAGGGCCCTCACCGGCGAGAGCGGTGGCGAACCGAGTGAGGCGATGCGCGAGCGGGTGGATCGGGCGCGCACGGTGCAGCGCGAGCGCTTCGCCAACCGGCCGGGGATCTACGCCAACGCGCACATGGCACCGCGCGACATTCGCGCGCACTGCCGCGTTTCGGACGGCGCCGATGCGCTGCTCAAGACGGCGATCACGCGGCTCGGCCTATCGGCGCGCGCCTATCACCGCATTCTCAAGATCGCGCGCACCGTCGCCGATCTCGACGAGGCAGCGGGGCTCGAGCCGAAGCACGTGAGTGAGGCGATTCAGTATCGAAGCCTGGACCGCCGCGGCGTGGCTTAGCGCTCCAGGTGTGGCTCCCCAATCATTCCCATCGGCTCACCCTGCGACATGGCGGGCGTAGCGACCACATAGAGCACGATGCCGCCGAACGGCGCCCGGATCTCGGCCTGTTGGTTGCCGAAGAAATCGGTGAGCACGCCGATGATGGTGCCCTTCTGCACACTCTGTCCGCGCTCGACGCGCGCGTGCCATACGCCGGTGGCGGGGCTGCGGAGCACCTCGGCACGCTCGAAGAACAACGGCTGTCGGACGAGCTCGACGTCCCCAGGCATCATGTGGAAGTAGCGCAGGAGCCGGAACACGCCGTCCACGTTCCGCTGCACCATGTCCTCGGCGGCGATGCCGAGATACCCGGTCTCCGTCGTGAGCGCCGGCTTACCACGTAACTGCGCGGTGTTTTGCGTGTACACCGACGCCCGCACGTCGCGTGGCCGCATCGTGTCGATCACGATGTGGTCGCTCCCCCAGGCCAGCGCCATGTCACGCGCAATCGAGTCCGCGCGAGCGTTGAGCCCGAGCGGGCTCCAATACGTGTAAGGCCGCAGCGATTCGTTGCCGTCTCCCGAGTGAATATCCACCAAGTAGTCCGTGCGCTCGATAATCTGAGTCGTGATCGCATAGGCAATCCGCTCCGACACGGTACCGTCGGGCTTACCGGGATAGACGCGGTTCAGGTTCTTGCCATCGATCGGGCTGTAATAGACGGTTCGGCCGAGGAAGGACGGCATGTTCGCGACGTGGACGATGAGCACCGTGCCACGCAGCACGGCAGGATCGATTGTCGCACGCACCCGCTGCAGCGCGACAATCGGCGCGACCTCGGAGCCGTGTGTCCCCGCGATCAACGCGAGCGTCGGCCCGGCCTGCGCCCCGCGGACGATCGTGATCGGAATCCGAGTTCCGGAATCGACGCCGGCTGGTACCGCAATAAATCCGGTCGCGGCTTGACCCGGCCGAGCGACGATGGGACCGATAGTGAGAGGCGTTGGCTGTTGCGTGGCGATGAGCAGTAGTGCGGGGAAGAGCGCGATCATGCGGCTCCCTCGAGATCGATGGGGAGTTGATTCTACGGGCAGGTTCCTCCGTTCACAAACCAGCATTTGGTAAATGGCGACGTCTTGAAGAAGGCCAGCAGCATCGTCCCCACCTTTTGTTGTCCGCTTTGCGAAGGGTGCGTCCCATCTTGTACGAAGTCACTGACCTGCCAGATCAGGCCATCGCTTTGGCGCGGCGTCATGCCGTCGGCCCACAGATAGGGTCCCCAGGCGAGCCACGCCGAGCCGCTGTTGTAATTCAGATCGCCGGCGCGCGTGTCGGTTACCGTGCCGCCGTTCGCCAGCTGATCGATTTGCGCCTGAATGAGCCATTTCACCGCGAAGCCGGATTCATAGGCGTAGGGTTCGGGATTCAATGTCGTCGTCGCGTAACCTGCATAAATCCGACTCGAGAAGAAAATCAGCTGCAGGTTGGGATATCTGGTCTTCAGGGCTCGCGCGATGTTGGCAAGACGGGACTCGAGTTGGTAGGCGTCCGACTGGGTCGAGGGAAGCGAATCGCGCGGGCCAGCATCGGCCTGCTTGACCCAGGCCACCTGCACCTGCCGCTCCGTGAGTCCGAGAGGGCCGAGGCGGTTAATCCGGACAGAGTCGTAGTTCACGTCGGTGGCGGTGTCCCACGTTTGCGCATCCTGCCCGCCGCGCGCGCCGTTGACGATCGCCAGCGTCGTATGATTGACCCTGGCGTCCGCGGCGGCTTGTCCCATGAAGCTCCAGCTACTGCAATTCGTCGTTGTGGAGGTACCGGAACAGAACTCCTGCGTGGTGTTCGACATCCCGATGGACAACAGGACGATCCTTCCGCCGGTGCTCGGAGTCCCCGAAGTGTCGAGTGGGACCACAGCCTGCGCGCGGGATTGCCCGGCAGCCGCATGCGCGGCCGGCTCTACGTTGCCGGCTGGATACAGGCCACCGATGAATCCTTTGTACGTACCGCTGCCAAGATCCGGGAGTGGAACTCGTCCCGTCGCTGCGGGACCTGGGCCCGATGCATTGCCGCTGCAACCGGACAGGGCCATGAACGAGAGGCCGAGCAGCATGTGCCGAGGGAGGGACGCCATGGAGAACAGACGATATCCAGCAGCATGCTGTTAACCCGTGATCATCATCACTGCAGCCTCGACCGGCGGGGCGTGGGGTGGCCCCCGGAATCGCCCCGTTGTGGTGCCGCGTCGACATCGAGCCCCGGTCCACGGCCGCCAGGTGTGGCGCCGGCACAATCATCGAAGGCAGCCGCCCCGCAGGCTCCGGGCACACGAATTGCCCCACCTCTAACCAGAAGGGAGCTCTTGTGAGGCGCAGACCGTTCGCGTGGTGGGAAGATGCGATCATCGCCCTCGGGTTCTGGCTGGCGGCGGTGGTCGCCTTAGGCGCACGTCGTCGCGATTGACGGCGCCCCGCGAGGGCCTTCGGAGGCGGAAGCATGCCCGAGGTACCGCAATGGGCCCGTGTGCGCGGCGACATCAACTGCCATGTGCGGCGGGGTGCATGGTACGAAGTCCTTCGCCTCACCCCAGATGAAGCCATCCTCGAGGTAGAGAATCGGCCCTTCAGTGTGCCCAGGTCCTCGCTGCACATCGTGTCCCCGCGGCCGCAGCGGTGGTCCGTCGTCGCCCGCCCGTCGGACGCGGTGATGGTTCCGCTGAGCTGGGGCTCCCGGTACGCCGTCTGCCCCGGCTGTCGCGATCGAGCACCGCTGAAGGGGCACCCAACCGAGATGCGGTGCTCGCGGTGCGACGGTGTGTTTCCGGTGGCGTGGGATGATCCTTCCTGAGGCGGCCTAAGCGGGCTCGGCCCCCGTCAACAGCTGATACGCGGTCTTGATCTGTTGCGGCTGTCCCACCACGACGAGCACATCTTCTGCCTCCAGGCGGAAGTCGGGCCCCGGTGTCGCCAAATCGCTTTCCCCGCGCCGCACCGCGAGAATCAGCGCGCCGGTTTTCGAACGCAGCGCCGTGTCGGCGATCGTTTGGCCCACTACGGGTGCCTTCTCACTTAATACGACACGCTCGACGTGCATCTGCGGCATCGCGCCGAGCGTCCCGGTCAGCGTGAGCCGCGGGCGGGCGCCCCCCCCCGGGCGCAGCGCCTGGTAGTGCGAGGCGCGGATCTCGCTCACCAACCGTTCGGTCTCGTCGCGCGGCACGTTGTAATGCGCCAGCACGCGCGAGAAGATCTCGATCGATGTCTCGAACTCTTCGGGGATGACGACGTTCGCGCCGAGGCGCGTGAGCTCGGGGATCTCGATCACGTACCGTGTTCGGGCGATGATGTGCACCTTGGGATTGAGCTCCCGGGCAACGCGTACCATCCGCCGCGTCGCCGACGGATCGGAAATCGCGATGACAAACAGGCGCGCGCGCTCGATGCCGAGGGCGCGGAGAATTTCCTCGCGTGTGGCGTCGCCATAGAACGCCGGCTCCCCCTCCGTGCGCGCCTTGCGCACGGTCTGCGCGTTCAGCTCGACGATGAGATAAGGCGCGTTGATGGACCGGAGCGCCGCCGCGAGATTGCGGCCGTTGAGCCCATAGCCCGCGATCACAACATGATCCTTGACTTGCTCGTGCACGGGCGAGAGGCCGCGCGGCCGGAATCCTGGCAACAGCCGGTCAAGCGGCACCAGCTTCTCGAGCGCGTCGAGCATCGCCGGACCGCCCTGCAGGAGGAACGGCGTGACCAGCATCGTGATCACCGCGACGCCGAGGAATTGCTGATACAAAAGGTTCGGCAGCAGTCCCGCGACGCGACCCTCTTTCGCGAGCACAAACGAGAACTCGCCGATCTGCGACACCGCGACACCGGCGAGTAACGCGACGCGCCCCGAATACCCCAGCAACGCGGGTCCCACCGCGGCGGACAGCGTCTTGCCGCCCATGATCACCGCGACCGCGACCAGCGTGAGTCCGATGTGATCTCGGATGATGTCGAGCTGCACCAGCATGCCGACCGCGACGAAGAACAGCGAGATGAAGATGTCGCGGAACGGCATCAGCTCCGCGAGCGCCTGGTGGCCGTAGTCCGATTCGGAAATGATCAGCCCGGCGAGGAAGGCGCCCAGCGCAAGCGATGCACCAGCTGCGGCGGTACCGAGGGCGGTGAGCGTGCCGATGAGGATCACCGCGATGAGAAACAGCTCGCGGCTGCGCGTCTTCAGGATCTCTGTCAACGCGCGCGGCACGACGGTCCGTGCCGCGATAACCACTCCGATGACGACCAGCGCGGCCTTGCCCAGCGCGATGAGCAGCCCGGCCACGCCGCCCTCGGCTTTCCCCGCGAGAAACGGCAACACCAGCATGATCGGCACCACGCACAGGTCCTGGAAGATCAGGACCCCTGTCGCCAGGCGGCCGTGGGGCGCGTCGATCTCGCCTTTGTCCGTCATCACCTTGAGCACGATGGCCGTGCTCGACAACGCGATCAGAAATCCGAGGAACAGTGACACGCGCCAGCCGTCGAGCAACGCGAGTCCCACTGCCAGCGTCGCGAGGATCGTGAAACCCATCTGCGAGAAGCCGCCCACGAGGATCTGGCGGCCCATCTCCCGCAGCCGGCTCAGTGAGAATTCGATGCCGATCGTGAACAGCAGGAGGATCACACCGACTTCAGCGAGTCCTTCCACATCCCGCGGGTCGGACACGAGCCCCAGCGCATTGGGACCGAGCAGAATCCCGGCGACGATGAAGCCGGGGAGAGCGGGAAGCTTGAGCCGATAGAAAACCAGGATGACCAGCAGTGAGCCGGCGAAGATGACCGCGAGGTCGCGAAGGATATGGAGCTGTTCCACGGTGGCCTAAAGCTAGGACGACCCGTAGCTTTGGCCACCGTGCGCGACTGGCTGCAGACCAGAGTCGGGCTGAGCCCCGCGGTACAGATGCACCTGCTGGTCACGATCATCGTGATCGCGGTGCTCTGGATGGTCGAACGGCTCGTGCTCGCGGTGGTCTATCGACGTTTCACGGATCCGTGGACGCGCTACCGCTGGCGCAAGACGATCACCTACCTCACCCTCGCCATCGGCGTCCTGGTGATCGGCCGGGAATGGCTCGAGGGCTTCGGGGCGCTCGGCACATTCCTCGGGCTCGTGTCTGCGGGGATCGCGATCGCGCTCAAGGATCCGCTGACGAATCTCGCGGGATGGGCGTTCATCGTGTGGCGGCGACCGTTCGAGGTCGGCGATCGCATCGAAATCGCCAAGCACAAGGGCGATGTCATCGACATCCGGCTGTTCCAGTTCACGCTGAACGAGATCGGCGTGTGGGTGGATGCCGATCAAAGCACCGGACGCATCGTACACATACCCAACCAGCAGGTGTTTACCGAGCCGGTGGCCAACTACGACAAGGGGTTCCGATACATCTGGAACGAAGTGCCGGTGCTGGTGACGTACGAGAGCAACTGGAGAAAAGCGAAGGAGATTCTGACGGCGATCGCATTCAAGCATGCCGAGCACCTGACGGCTGAGGCGGAGCGCGATCTGCTCGCCGCCTCACAGCAATTTCTGATCAACTACAAGAAGCTGACGCCCATCGTGTATACCAGCTCTCAAGCGTCGGGCATTTTGCTGACGATTCGCTATCTAATCGAGCCCCGCCGCCGCCGCGGCACCGTGTCGGCCATTTGGGACGACATCCTCACCGAATTCGGGAAGACCGAGGATATCGACCTCGCCTATCACACCGTTCGCTCGTTCAGCAACCCCATCGAAGGAAAGATCGTCGGCACGCCCGAGGCCTAACGCAGTGCCGTCCCCGTCTCGACTACAGCGCGGACCAACAGGTCGAAGTCCTCGCGGCGGCTGCGATGGTTCGTGATGGCGACACGAATCGCGAACTTGCCGTTGAGGACGGTCTGGGAGGGAATAGCCAGCCCGCTCTCCTGTATGCGAAGCAGAATCTCCTTGTTCAACGCGTTCAATGCCGCATCATCCGCGCCCACCCTTGGTGCGACGAACCGGAAGCACACCACGTTGAGCGGCGCGGGGGCCAGCAATTCGAGGCGCGGATGCTTCGTCACGAGCCCCGCGAGATAATGCGCTTGCCGCACGTTCTGATGGATCAACTGGGCGAAGGCATTCAGCCCGTGGGTCTTGAACGACATCCACACTTTGAGGGCCCGGAACCCGCGCGAGAGCTGGATCCCCCGTTCGGCGAAGGGAAACCCGCCCGCGGCGATGCCGCGATCGAACGACGCGAGATAGGCGGGAGTCACGTTGAATGTGGCGCGATGCGCCTTCTGGTCGCGCACCAGCGTGCATCCTACCTCGTACGGCATATAGAGCCACTTGTGCAGATCGAACGCGACCGAATCGGCCTGCTCGAGCCCCGAGACCAAGAGGCGGAGCTCCGGGACGAGCGCCGCCAGCGCACCGAAGGCGCCGTCGACATGGAACCAGGTCTTTTCTTCCCGGCTCAACGCAGCCAGTGCGCGCAGATCGTCGGTCGCTCCGGTGTTCACCGTGCCCGCGTTGCCGACGATGCAAATCGGGCGACGGCGGGCGGCCTTGTCGGCGGCTAGCGTCTCGCGCAGCGCCTGCAGGTCGATAGTGTAGTCCGCGGTGACGGGAATCGAGCGTAAGGCATCATGCCCGAGGCCCAAGAGCTCCACGGCTTTGCGCACGGAGGAATGGGTTTCGCTCGAGGCGTAGACCGTGAGTTGGGGTCCGCCGTGCACGCCGCTCTCGCGGATGTCGAACCCTGCGCACGCATTCCGCGCCACCGCCAGGCCTACGAAGTTCGCCATCGAGCCGCCGGAGACGAGCAGGCCATGCGTGCCAGCAGGAAGTCCCAGTAGCTCGACCAGCCACCCGATCACCTGATTCTCCACGACCGCCGGCGCGTCATCGAACTCGGCAACCTGCGGATTCATTCCAGACGCGAGCATGTCGGCGAGCATCGCGACCGGTGTCCCCGTACCGATTACCCAGCCCCAGAAACGCGGATGGATGTTGCCGGTCGGGTAGGGCAGTACGTCGCGCTTGAATTCGTCGTAGACGTCTCGGGCGGCGGTCGGTTTGCGTGGGACCGAGGAGGCGGACAGCCGTTTGCGCACGTCGGCGGGAACGGGCCGCCAGACTGGCCGCTCCCGCACGGTGCGCAGATACTCGAGCATCTCGTCCACCATGCGGTGGCCGAGCAGGCGCAGGTCCTCCCACTCGCGCGCGTCGGCGGGATCGAGGCTAATCTCCGGCGAGGACCTCGTAGTGGTCGACGAAGGGTTCGAGCTCGACGAGGAAATCGCGGTCTTCCGGGTAGTAGTGGGCTTTCTCATAATCCTCTCCGGCGAAGCGCCGGATTGCCTCGACTGAATCCCACAGCGAAATGAACGTGAACTCGGCGCGATCCTGCTTGATGCGCCGCAGCACGTAGACGCCACGATTGCCGGGTGTCGCGCGGCACTCCCGAGCGCCTGTGCGCTCGAGATAGTCCGCGTACTCGTCGGCCCGCGCTGCCTCGGTCACGCCATGCCAGATGCGGGCGATCAATTTAGAGGTGGTCGAGCTTGGCGACGGTGCGTTCATTGCGGACGTTTCCAGTGTTCAGGGTCGAATTGGGCTCGAACAACAGGACGTGGGTTTCCTCGTCGGCGACCGGCAGATGCTCGACGCCGTGCGGGATGATGACGAACTCGCCCGGCTCGAGCACGAGGTCCTGATCTCTCAGCTTCATCCGCAGACGGCCTTTCACGACCAGAAACAGCTCATCCTCCCGCTCGTGATGGTGCCAGACGAACTCGCCTTTGAGCTTCGTGAGCTTCACGAGGCTGTCGTTCACCGCGCCGACGATTTTGGGGCTCCACTGTTCCTGAAACCGGCTGAACATCTCGGTGAGATTGACTTTGCGGACGGTCATGATGCCCGCTCCAGCACGGTCTTCGTGTCCAGTACAGTTGAGAACTCGCCGTTGAGGTCCGCCAGGGCGACGTCATGTATCAGCTCTGATCCGTAGCGCCGGCCATCGTGCCCGGTATTGTCGAATGTCGCCGTCGCGTCGGACACGACGTAGGTCGTAAAGCCGAGGTTGCCCGCCATCCGTGCGGTCGTGGAGACGCACAGGTTCGTCTGCATCCCAACGACAATGAGCGTCGTCACGCCGCGGCGGCGCAGGTCCGCTTCGAGCGTAGTGCCGATGAACGCGCTGCTGACCGACTTCTGCACGACCGGTTCGCCGGACAGGGGGCGCACTTCGTCTTTGATCTCGACGCCGGGCTGCCCCGGCCGGAGCGGCGACTGCGGCTCCGTGGAGAGGTGCTGCACGTGGATGATGGGTCGCCCCGTTTTGCGCCAGGCGGCCTGGAGCCGCGCGATGTTCCTCTCAAGATCGGGATTGTTGCGATGGTACTGCTCGGCGTAGACGTCCATGCCTTTTTGGACGTCCACAACGAGAAGCACGGCGTCCTTAGGGAGCGACGTCATGTGGCCTCCTCTGGTCGGACGGTCGGACTGTCGGACCGTCTGACGGTAATTGCGCTGTCAGTCCGACCGTCAGACTGTCCGACGGTCCCACGCAGTCTATGCGAAAATTGAATCCACACCACCGCCACCAGAGTCATCGCCATCGCGATAAATGTGCGCGGGCCCACCGGTTCATGCAGCAGCAGCCAGCCGAGCAGTACGGCGATCACCGGGTTCACATAGGCGTACGTGCCGACGATCGTGGCCGATGCGTGGCGCAGCGCGTATGAATAGGCGCTGTAGCCCAGGATCGATCCGAATATCACGAGATACGCGATGGCGCCAATGCCTCGCGTACTTAGATGCCATGATGCCCACTCGCCGAGCGCCGTCCCGACGAGCCCGACCGCGGCCCCGCCCACGATCATTTGGAATGCGGCGCCCATGTAGGGGCTGGCCTGCGTGGGATGACGTTTCGCATACACGGTCCCCAACGACCACGAGGCACTCGCGATCGTGAGCGCGAGCGGCCCGCGCTTATCCGCCGCGAGAATCTCGGCAGGTGTCGCGCCGACCAGGAGGAGGGTTCCCAGGAAGCCGAGCAGCAATCCCGCGATGACACGCCAGTTCAGCTCGCTCGAGCCGCCCGGGATGATCGCGTCGAACAACGCGGTCCACATCGCGACGGTGACGACGAAAATGCTGGCGATACCGGAGCCGACGTACTGCTCCGACCACACCACGAACGCGTTACCGCCGCCGAGAAGCAGTAAGCCCACGATCGCGAGTGTGCGCCAGTCGCTCTTGCGGGGGAGTGGATCGCCTAGCGCGCGAGCCAGTGCGAGCAGGATGAGTCCCGCGAGCAGAAACCGCAGACCGGCAAACAGGAACGGCGGCAGCTCCGTCACGCCGACTTTGATCGCGAGATAGGTCGAGCCCCAGAAGACGCAGACGATCAGATACGCGATGAGCGCTTTGCCTTTGAGCGTTGCCATCAATCGGGCTCCGTCGGCATGAAGCCCGGCTTTTCGAACAGCGTGGACAGCACGATCGTCGTGCGCGTGTTCATCTGCGAGTTCGGACCGCGCAAATCGCGCAGAATTTCCTGCACGCCTTCGAGATCGGGTGCGACGACCTTGAGGATGTAGCAGTCGTCGCCGGCGATGTGGTGACATTCGAGCACACCGGGATGCTTTTCCATCTCCCGCATACGCGGCTCGTCGCCGACGTAGTCACTCGAGCCATAGCGCACCGCCACGAAGGCAGTCACCGGCAAGCCGACCTTCGCGCGGTCGAGTTGCACCCGATAGCCGCGGATGTATCCGGACTCTTCAAGGCGCTTGACGCGCTCCATGATCGCGGGTCTCGAGAGACCGATTTCATCCGCGACCGCCTGGTAGCTCGCTCGGCCGTCCTGCGCGAGAATGCGAAGAATCCGTCGGTCAGTGGGGTCGAGCTCAGTCTTTGCGGGCATTTGGGAAGCTCTCCGGGTTCTCTTTGAACGCTTCGTAAGTCTAATCTGGTTCCTCCCTACGGAATATCCGGTTTTGACAATCGCATTGTCCTTGGATTAGGACACTGGGCGGGCTACTATTCTGGCGATGCAGGTTCTGCGCGCCCTCGTTCGCACCTACCCCTCGGTCCTGCTTGGGTATTCGGGCGGAGTGGATTCGGCCTTCCTGGCGGTGGTGCTGCGCCAGGAGCTGGGCAAGGATCGCATGCTGGCCGCCATTGGTCGGAGCGCCTCGTACCCGACTGCGCAATGGCAGGTGGCTCGCGATGTCGCCGCGCGGTTCGACATCCCGCTCGTCGAGATCGAGACGCATGAGCTCGAGGATGCCAACTATCTCGCCAACCCCACCAATCGCTGTTTCTACTGCAAGACGGAGTTATGGCGCCGGCTCGTGCCGCTCGCGCGCGAACGCGGCCTGAGCGTCGTGTGTGACGGCACGAACGCCGACGATCTGCGCGAACACCGGCCCGGCAAGGCGGCGGGAGTGCAGGCGGGTGTGCGATCGCCACTCGCGGAGGCGGGACTCACCAAGGGGCGGATCCGCGCCGCTTCGCGCGAGCTTGGCCTGCCGACCTGGGATGCGCCCGCGGCG
>DATGVC010000223.1:0-2217 GCA_035300745.1 Gemmatimonadales bacterium
GTCGTGATGTCCAACGGAGCTTCTCACCCCGAGAGCCCGAGCCACTTCGGCCGCGCGCACTGGCTCGCCGAAGAGGTGCTGCGCTGGGCAGGTCTGGATCTTATCAGCCTGCGGATCGCGTCGCTTTTCTACGAGAACGTAACGACGTTGCACGGCCGATCCATCCGCGACGAGGGGGTGATCCGCAACTGCTTCGGCGACGCGCGCCGCACCTGGATCAGCGGCGAGGATTCCGCCGAGATCGGCCTTGTGGCTCTCCTGCACCCCGAGCGTTTCGAGCGCGGCATGGTCCAGTATCCGCCAGGCGCCGAGCTGCTCAGCCACGCCGAGGTGGCGCGCGTGCTGAGCGAGGAGCTCTCGCGGCCAATCCGCTTCGTGCCCATCACGCGCGAGGCCTGGCGGGACGAGCTGCTGGCGCTCGCTGAAGCGCACCCGGGCGGAGTGGTGAACCCCATCATGGCAGATCATATCTCCACCCTCGGCGCGGCCGCGGCCGCTGCCGGGAAGCTGCCGAGCCAGACGGCTGATGCAGCCGCGCTGCAGCGCCTGACCGATCGGGCGCCGCTCTCCTTCCGCAGCTTCGTCCAGAAAGAGCGTGAACGCTTCCTCCAGGCGGCCCAGGAACCGTCAACTTTAAGGAGCCAACATGAGTAACGACAATCCGCAGCAGCAGACGGCGATCTCCGCCGATTTTCCGTTCGCGGTTCGCCACGTCCAAGTGCACGGCGCACGCATGGCCTACGTCGACGAGGGCAGCGGCGATCCGATCGTGTTTCTGCACGGCAATCCAACGTCGTCGTATCTGTGGCGCAACGTAATCCCGCACGTGCGCAGCGTCGGCCGCTGCATCGCGCCCGATCTGATCGGCATGGGCCGCTCCGACAAACCCGATATCGGCTATCGCTTCGTCGATCACGCGCGCTACATCGACGGTTTCCTCGAGGCGCTCGGGCTCGACCGCATCACCTTCGTCGTACACGATTGGGGCTCGGCGCTCGGCTTCGACTGGGCAATGCGCCACGAATCGCGCGTGCGTGGGCTCGCCTTCATGGAAGCGATCCTCGGGCCCGTGCCCAGCTGGGAGGAGTTTCCGCCTCAGGGCCGCGAGATCTTCCAGAAGCTACGCACGCCTGGCGTCGGCGAGCCGATGGTCCTCGACCACAACATGTTCGTCGAGCAACTCTTGCCCGGATCAGTCGTTCGCAGCCTTTCGCCGGCGGAGATGCAGCACTATCGCGCGCCGTTCGTCGAGCGCGCCGCGCGCAAGCCGATGCTGGCGTGGCCGCGCGAGATTCCGATCGCCGGCGAGCCCGCGGACGTCGTCGCGGTCGTGTCGCGCTATCGCGACGCCTTGTGCCAGTCGCAGCTGCCGAAGCTGCTGTTCACCGTCGAGCCGGGCATGCTCGTGCCGGCGCCGTTGGTGGCGTGGTGCCGTGCGAGCCTGCCGAAGCTCGACGTCATCGCGCTCGGCCGCGGACTGCACTTCGTGCAAGAAGATCATCCGCACGCGATCGGCGAGCACCTCGCGGCCTGGGTGCGCCGCACGCGCGCGGGCTGAACGCCATCGCTCGTCGATGTCGCAGTGTCGAGGAGGGAGAGATCATGGCTCAGCAGAAATTCCCAGTGACGGGTGCGACCAGCGACACGGGCGGTTACACGGTCGAGCGGTTGCTGCAGCGAGGACATGTGGTGCGGGCGCTGGCCGGCGAGGGCGAGAATTCATCGGCTTGACGGCGAAATCGCCCGGCGGGCGGTGCAGCCGCAGAAACAGCCGCAGCATACGGCATGAAAGACACCAACCATGAACAAGATGAAACGTCCGAGCCTGGTTATTTCCACGGCTGAGGTCGACGCAGCGGCGGCCCGGCCCGCGCCGCGCGCGTCGGCCGCTTCACCAGCCACGGTGCTGGCGATCGTGTGCGTGGGCATCTGCCTCGCCAACCTCGATCTCTTCATCGTCAATGTCGCCCTGACCAATATCGGACGCGACTTCAGGGACGCCCCGCTGGAAGACATGTCGTGGGTCCTGAACGGCTACGCGATCGCCTACGCTGCGCTGCTGGTGTTCTTCGGCCGCGTCGCCGAGCGCTACCGCCGCAACATGAGCTTCCTGCTCGGCGTCGGCCTCTTCACGCTGGCGTCCGCGGCCTGCGCGGCCGCTGACAGTGTCGTGACGCTGACGGCGTTCCGCCTGGTACAGGCCGCGGGTGCCGCGCT
>DATGVC010000224.1:0-18032 GCA_035300745.1 Gemmatimonadales bacterium
GGATTTTAAGTCCCTTGCGTTTACCAGTTTCGCCACCCGAGCCGAGGATGAATTATAGCCGCTCCGTGTGCGCGCCGGCCGACGCCTTCACTTCACTGATCGGTGCACTTCTCCCATAAGCCCGTTCAAACGCCCGCTGGATCGCCGGCGCTGTCTTCTTGTCGCTCTTGCTCACGAGCACGATTGCGGCGCCCCCCCACCCCGCTCCGGTCAACCGCGCTCCCAGCGCGCCCGCGCGCTTCGCGGCTGCCACTACGGTATCGAGCTCCGCAGAGCTGCAGTCGTACAGCCGCCGACACGATTCGTGCGATTCATACAGCAGTCTCCCGAACTGCTTGAGCTTCCCCTGCTGCAGCAGCTGCGCCGCGAATCGCGCGCGCGCGGTCTCGCTCACCACGTGCACCGCGCGCGAGCGCAGCGGCTCGCGCAGCGCCCGCTTGAGCCGCGGCAGCCACTCCGCCGGCCAGCTCGCCAGCCATACCAGCTCCGGGAGGTCGACCTTGAGGCGCTTCACCGCGTCCTCGCATTCGGCCCGGCGTTCGTTCAAGCCACCCCCGGACAGATCATGGCGCTTGCCCGTGTCCACGAGCAGCAGCCGCGCGCCAAACGGGATCTGCGTCGCCTCGAGGGACGCACATTCGAACAGCAGCGCGTGATCGCGCTTGCCCAGGGCCGAAATCGTCTGATCCATGACGCCGCACCGCACGCCGACGTGATCGTGCTCGGCGCGGAACGCGACGCCGGCGATCTGTCGCGGCCTCAGGGACGGCGCGAGCGCCTTGGCGGCGGCGACCGCAAGGGCGGCGGACGACGAGAGCCCCGCCCCGACCGGCACATCGGACGCGACGGCGACACGCACCGAGCCATTGGGAGGCACGACTTCAAGAGCCCACAGCTCGCGCAACACACCGGCGATGTAGGCGGCCCATCCTTGGGGAAGCTCTTCCTGCCATTTGACGCGAACGACTTTCTGGTACCGCGTCGAAACGGCTTCGAGCACTCCGGCGTCGCCCGCTGCACCGGGCCCAATCGCCGCGGTCGTGCGCTGCGCGATCGCGATCGGCAGGACCGGACCGCCGTTGTAGTCGGTGTGTTCGCCGATCAGGTTGACACGACCCGGCGCCGACGCCGCGGCCCGGGGTGGAGCACCGAACGTTTCGTGAAACAGGTCTATCGCGGGTCGTGGCATGAGTTTGACAATGATTCCACGCAATGCTACCGTATCGCGGCCGGATTCACCATCTACCCAATTCTGATTGCGGAGACCACGTATGCGGCGGTTTGCGTTGTTGCTGCTCGCCGGAGCCACCGGAGCCCCTGCGCTTGTCGCCGCCCTCCCCGCCGCCCTCGTCGGGCAAGGGCTTGGCGTCTACGAGCACAACACGTGCACCATGGGTCGCGCCGGCGTCGCCGCCGCGAGGCCCTGTGCCGACGGCTCCGCCATCTTCTTCAGTCCGGCGGGACTCGCGGGGCTGACGGGGACCCACCTCAGCGGGGGCGTTACGCTGATTGGCGCCCAAGGTGGCTTTACCGATGACTTCCTCGGCTCCCGCAGCGACCTCAAGAATCCCTTAATTCCTGTTCCCAACATCTACATCACGCACGCCGTCAGCCCCAAGGTGACGGCGGGCATTGGGTTATACGCGCCGTACGGCCTCGAAACCAAATGGGATAGCGCCAACTTCTCGGGCCGCTTTCTCGGCTACAACACCGACGTGCGGTCGATTTATGTCCAGCCGACCATCGGTTATCAGGTCAGTCCCAACCTGAAGATCGGGATCGGCGTGGCCTACATCACCAGCCACCTCAAGCTACGCCAGCGGGCGGACCTCTCGACGCAGTTCGTTCCGGATGCCCTTCGCGTCCTGGCGGGCCTGCCCGTGGGGACCACGTTCGCCATGTTAGGTGTGGCCACGGGGTCCGATTTCGCCGATGCGACGCTGGACGCGAGCGGCAGCGGCTTCGCGGTCAATTTCGGCGCGATCTGGCGGGCGACGGACCGGCTGAGCATCGGCGGCCACTGGCTCACACGGAAACAGATCAAGTACGACGGCGACGCGAAGTTTGTGCAGGTCCCCACCGGTTTGGTGCTGCCGGTCGCGATCGGTCCGGTGCCGGCGGGAACGCCCGTCGATGGGCTGCTCTTGGCGCAGTTTGCGAGCGGCGGCCCGCTGTCGAACGGGGCCGTTGCGACGGCGATCACCATGCCGCCGCAGGGGTCGCTGGGCTTCGCCTACAAGATGAACGACGAGTGGTCGTTCATGGCCGACTACCAGTACGTCGTGTGGGGCTGGTTCAACAACATCGACATCACTTTCGCCAACGCCGGGACGCCCCCCTTGGCCCTGCATCCGAGCAACAAGGATACGCACGGCTTCCGCTTCGGCACCGAATACCAGTACAACTCCAAGGTCCAGCTACGCGGCGGATATCTGTACCACACGGCGGCCTCGCCGGCGCAGTTCGTGACGCCGCTGCTCCCCGAGGGCGCGCGCAACGAGTTCACGATCGGCGCGGGGATTATGTTGAACCCGCACTGGCACGCCGACCTGGCCTACCAATACATCAAACAGAACGATCGGCGCGGCACGGTCAATCTGGCCGCGGGCAATACCGGTCTCTACCAATTCTCGGCCCATCTGTTCGCGGCCGGTGTGGCGATCACTTTCTGAGGAACTGCGACTCATGATTCGGACCAATCGACTCTCCGCCGCGCTCCTCGGGTTCGTTCTCGCTGCTGCGGCGTGCAACAACGAGCAAGTGAACCGGCCGTACGCCAACACGCCGGTCGATCAAATGTTCGACCGCTACGTCTCGATGGGGAACTCGATCACGGCCGGCTTCCAGTCCGCCGGGATCAACGACAGCACGCAGCAGCAGTCATACGCCGTGCTGCTCGCGCGCGCGATGCGCTCGCCGTTCTTCTCCCCGCTCTTGAACAAGCCGGGCTGCCCGCCGCCGTTCACGAACGTCTTCACTCAGGCGCGCCTGGGTGGCGGGACGCCCACGACCTGCGCCCTGCGGAAAATTCCGGCGAATGCGCCACCCTATGTCAGCAACACGGCCGTGCCGGGCGCCCAAGTGATCGACATCTATAACAACCGCGATCCCGCCTCGAATGCTAATTCGCTGACCCAGTTCATCCTGGGCGGGCTGACGCAGGCGCAGATGATGGAGCGCGCGCACCCGACGTTCGTGACGGTCTGGATCGGCAACAACGATGTCCTCGGTGCAGCCACGAGCTCGCCTAACGGCGGCGACAGCACGAAGATCACGTCGGTCGCCAATTTCCAGGCGCGCTACAGCGCAATGCTCGACACGGTCCAGCGTGCGGGACCGGACGGCGTCGTGTTGATCGGCGTGGCGAATGTCACGGCGATTCCGTTCTTCAGCCTGGGGAGGACGTACTGGGCCATCAAGAACGGGCTAGTCCCCGGCGCGGCGTTCCCACCCGCGTTCACGGTGAGCTCCAACTGCGCCCCGATCGCGACCGGCATCCCGGGAGCGCGTGGTGACTCGGTCTTGGTACCGTTCCCCTACGGTGCGGCGCTGCTGGGAGCCGCCCAGTTGGGAGCGCCACGCAACCTCGATTGCGCCGATACGGTCGCTGCTGTGGTCGTCCCATCCGAGCTCCGGAAGCTCGTCGCGGCGGTGACGGCCTATAACACCTACATCTCCGCTCAGGCCACGACTCGCGGGTGGGCTTACCTCGATCCGAACGCCAAGTTCGCTGCACTCGCCGCGGATACCGCGCAGGTGCGTCCGTTCCCGTACTTCCCGCAGGGCAACGCGGGAGACACGGTGGCCGTCCGTCGTCCGTTCGGCCGGGCGTTTTCGCTCGACGCGGTTCATCCCAGTGCGTCCGCCCACCGGCTGATCGCCGATACGCTGCGGCTGATCATCAATGCGAAGTACGGCACCGCGATTCCGCCGATCCCCTGAACCCGGAGTGATGTGGGCGGTACTAGGTGGTAATGGGCGGTAACGGGCGGCACAGGGCGGCAACGGCAATCCCGTTGCCGCTTCTGCTTGTGGCGGTCTCGTTACTGCTGCCGCGGATCACTCGAGCACAGGCCGGACCGCGCACCGATACGCCGCGCGCCGGCACACTCCGCGTCACGTTCGAGCCGGTGATCACCACGTGGGAGCGGGAGTTCACCGACAGCGGCCATGAGCAGCGGATCGGTGCGTCGCTGCCGGCTACGGTCTTTGTTCGCGAAGAGCGGCGCGTTACTCCGCTCGTCCTCGACGTCGGCATCACCAATCGCCTCGCCGTCGGCGTCCGCGTGCCGCTCGTGCGCGTCAACACGCGCGCAGACTTCACGCTCGACAGTCTCGGCGCGCCGGCGGACACTGCAGCCGCCCGGCGACTCGACTCCTTGCTTCAGGACACGACCTATGCGTTCGACCCAATCGTCGGGACAGCGCGGAGCTCGCGCTTTTTCGCGGGGGACGTCGAACTGGAGGCCAAGTACCGCATCCTGGAATCGCGCAACTACGCGTTGAGCGGCGCGCTCGTCGTGCGCTTGCCGACCGGACACCAGGACTCGCCGGACAACCTCTTCGACTTGTCGACCGGGGATCATCAGACCGACATCGAGCTCCAGGTTGCCCAGGAGCTGACGTTATTCGACCGGCTCTGGCTGAATGCGCTCGTGCGCGGCGGGCGCCAGCAGCCCGGCACGCGTGCGCGTCGAGTGGGACCGCAGTCAGTGCTGCTGATCCCGCACGCCGCGTTGGCCACGCTCAACTGGGATCCGGGGGACTACGCGGCGATCGATGTCGCACCGATGGTTCGCTTGTCGAAGGCGTTCGCTGTGGGCTTCACGGCCGGCTACTACACCCAGACGCGCGACCGCTATGCCTATCGCACGCCGCAGGACTCGATCACTATCGCGACGCGCCTGGGCGCTCCGGTCTCGGCCGCTGTCCTGGACGCCGGCACGGCCTTCCGGTGGACGCGCCTAGGCGTCGCGATGACCTACCTGGGACCGGATCTGGAGGGGAGCCTGTCGATCGAGCAAACGGTCACGGGCTCGGGTGGGCTCGTGCCGGTGGCGACGGTGTTCCGGATTGTGATGCGCGCTTCTCGCTGGCCGTTTTGAGCAGCTCGACCGCATGGCGCCGCGCGGTCGCCATGTCGGCATCGCCTAACATTCGCGCGATCTCCTTCACCCGCGTCTCGCCTTCCACGACGGCCACGTCGCTCGTCGCGACACCGCCCTTCTTGCCTTTCGCGACGACCAGGTGTTGATCGGCATAGACGGCGATCTGCGGGAGGTGCGTGATCACGAGCGCCTGCCGGCCTTCGCGTGACACGTCCATCAACGCCTCGCCCACGCGGCCGCCGACTTCCCCGCCGATTCCCTGATCGACTTCGTCGAATACGAGCGTCGGGACGACGTCGTGGGAGGCCAGCACGACCTTCAAGGCGAGCATGAGGCGCGACAGCTCGCCGCCCGACGCCACCCGAGCGAGGGGACGAGAGTCGAGTCCCACGTTCAGCATCACCTCGAATACCACGTCCTCGGCACCGCGCGCCGTCTGCGTGGCGCGCGGCACCAGTCGCGCCGCGAACTTCCCACCCTCCATGCCAAGCGCCGGCAACAGCTTGTTCACCGCCCTCGCCAGTTTCTTCGCACCAGCCGTGCGCTTCTCGGTCAGCGCAGCGCAGGCTCGCGCAAACTCCTCTGCGGCTTTCGCACGATCGGTCGCGATGTTGCGGAGATCGAGGTCGGCGGTATCGAGCAACTCCAGCTCGCGCGCCGCGGTATCGCGCGCGGCCAGCACGTCGGCCATCGTCGGTCCATGCTTTTGCTGCAACCGAAACAGGAGATCGCGCCGCTGCTCCACGGCGCTCAGGCGCTCGGGGTCCGCCTCGATTTCGCTGGCGTACGCGCGGGCCGCCTGCGCCAGCTCGGCCGAGCTGGTAAACGCCGAGTCGAGCAGCTCCTGCCATTTGCCGAGGGAGGGATCGACGCGGAGCAGGCTCGCCAGGATCTTCTGCGCCTTGCTGAGTCCCGCGGCGTCCACGGTCTCCTCCAGCTCGCGCGCCAGGCGCCCGAGCTCCTCAGCGTGCGCGAGTCGCTTCGCCTCGACGTCCAGCGCTTCGTCCTCTCCCAGCTTGGGCTTGGCGCGCTCGATCTCCTGGAGCACGTGGCGCAGATAGTCCGCCTTGCGCCGCACGTCGGCTTGACGCGTCGTCAGCTCGGTCTCGCGCTGCTCGAGCTCTTTGAGGCGAGCATGCGCATCCCGCACTGCCACGCGCTCGACGTCGGCATCGGCGTACGCATCGAGCATATCGCGCTGCGCGTCGGCACGGAGCAAGGACTGCGTCTCGTGCTGACCATGCAAGTCCACCAGCAGCGCGCCGATTTCGGCGAGGACGCCGATGGTGGTGGGTGAGCCATTCACCCAGGCGCGCGACTTGCCCTCCCGCAGCACTTCGCGCTTCAGGACGAGTCTCCCGTCCTCTAGTTCAACGCCCAGCGCGGCGAATGGTGACAGCAGATGACGATGCACGGCGGAGGCAAACTCAAACGCGCCTTCGACGACCGTCTTCTCGGCGCCCGGGCGCACCACGTCGGCGGAGGCCCGCTCGCCGAGTAGCAGAGAGAGGGCGTCGACGACCATCGATTTCCCGGCGCCCGTCTCTCCGGTGAGGACGTTGAGGCCCGGCTGGAATGGAAGCGTGACGTCGGCGATGACGGCGAGATCGCGGACGCGAAGCTCCGTCAGCACTTACTTTCGCACCCGATCGCTCAGATCGCCCCAGTGCAGCTTCCGCCGCAGCCGCTTGAAGAAGCTCTCCGGGCCGAGCCGGATCAGCAGGATGGGACGCTCCGCACGACGCACGTCGAGGCGCTCCCCCGGCTGTATCGGCGTGCCCACCTGCCCATCGAAGGAGACCAACACGTCGTCGCTCCACGGAGGAATCGGCTGAATCGTGACGACGGCGGTGGCCGCCAGCACGAGCGGGCGCACCGCAAGCGTGTGCGGGCAGATGGCGGTGACGACGATCGCATCGACCGTCGGCACGACGATCGGCCCGCCCGCCGACATCGAGTACGCGGTCGAACCCGTGGGCGTGCTGACGATGATCCCGTCCGCCGAATACTGGGCGACCTCGTCCCCATCGACGGACACCTTGAGGCGGACGACGCGCGCCACACCGCCCTTGTGCACCACGACGTCATTGAGCACGAGCGGCTCGACGCGACCAGGTTTGGAGCCTTTGCCCGTAATCGTCGATTGCAGCGCGAGCCGCGGCTCGGTCGTGTATGCGCGGCGCACGATGGAGTCGATCACAAAATCGAGGGTGTCGGGGGCCGCGGTCGTGAGAAAGCCTACTCGGCCGAGATTGAGTCCGAGGATCGGGGTATCGGCGCCATTCAGAAGACGCGCACCGCGCAGCAGCGTACCATCCCCGCCCAGCGTGATGAGGCAGTCGAGGGCCGACGCTTGGCTGATGGGCGGGGGAGCCGGGCCGTCGCCAGCAGGCCACAGCGACTGGATGCGGTCCTCGGTAAACAGCTGGAGTCCTGCGCTGGACGCTTTTTGCTTGAGCGTCGCGAGGAAAGCGCCAAGATCCGGGTAGTTGGGGTTCCCGACGACCCCGACGTTCATCGCGTGGTGAGCGACTCTTCGGCGGCGAGGGCGCGGATGCGGGCGGCGATCCCGGCGCCCGTCAGGCCGACGTCCGCGAGCTGCTGGGCGCGCGGCGCATGCTCGTACGTGCGGTCGGGCACGCCGAGCGCGACGACGCGGGAGTCAGGCACGGTGGTCTGCACCAGCGCGGCCAGCGCGGCACCGAAGCCGTTCACCACCGTGGCATCCTCCACCGTGACGAGCAGCTTGTGACTCTGGGCCAAGGCATCGAGCATCTCGCGATCCATCGGCTTGAGGAAGCGGGCGTTCACGACCGATACGTCGAAGCCATCGGCGGCGAGCAGATCCGCGGCTTCGAGGGCCGGCTTGCACATCACGCCAACCGCCAGGATCGCGCAGTCCTTCCCTTTTCTGAGCAGCTCCCACGTCCCATAGGGAATCGTCGACACTTCAGCGGCGGGCGGAGCTTCGCTGGGCGCCTTGTCGCGCGGGTAACGCAGCGAAAACGGACCGTCGGTGTGTTTCAGGGCGCAGCGCAGCAGCCCGATCAGCTCGGCGGCATCCTTCGGAGCCGTCACGGTCATGTGCGGCACGGCGAGCATATAGGCGATGTCGTAGAGCCCCATGTGCGTCTGCCCGTCTTCGCCGACCATCCCTGCGCGGTCGAGCGCGAATATGACGGGCAGCTTCTGGATCGCGACGTCGTGGATGATGCTGTCGTAGGCGCGCTGCAGGAACGTCGAATAGATCGCGACCACCGGCCGGACGCCCTGCGTTGCGAGGCCCGCCGCGAAGGTGGTGGCGTGCGCTTCGGCAATACCGACGTCGAAGAAGCGCTCCGGCCACTTCTTCTGGAAAATGTTCGTCCCCGTCCCGGACGGCATCGCCGCGGTAATCGCGACGAAGTTCGAGTCTTCAGCGGCGAGCTGGGTGAGGGCCTCGCCGAACACCCGGGTCCATTGCGGCAGGCCCGGGTTCACGGGCTTGAGCTTGCCGGTGACCGGGTCGTAGGGCGCCCGGGCGTGGTACTTCTCGAGATCGGGCTCGGGGAGCGGGAAGCCCTTGCCCTTCTCGGTGATGACGTGGACGACGCGCGGTCCCTTGAGCGTCTGCACGATGTCGAAGGTGTGCAGCATCTGTCCGATGTTGTGCCCGTCGATCGGTCCGAAGTAGCGGAAGCCCAGCTCCTCGAACAGCATCCCCGGCGACCAGAGATTTTTGATGCTCTCTTCGACGTTCTTCGCGAAGTCGACCAGCTTCTTGCCACCGATCACGTGCGACGCCCGCTCGATGACGTGCTTGACGCGCTCACGCATCCGCACGCCCATCGGGCTCGCGATGATGGAGCCGAAATACTTGCTGATCGCGCCGACGTTGGGCGCGATGGACATGCCGTTGTCGTTCAGCACCACGATGATGTCGCGGCCGGAATCACCCGCGTTGTTGAGCGCTTCGTACGGCAACCCGCACGTCATCGCGCCATCGCCAACGACGGCGACGACCTCGAACTTCTCTTTCTTCAGATCACGCGCGGTCGCCATCCCGTAGGCGGCGGAGAGGGCGGTCCCCGCGTGGCCCGCGCCAAACTGATCGTGCTCGCTCTCATCGCGGCGCAGGAAGCCCGACAACCCGCCGCGCTGCCGCAGCGTGTGCAGCCGGTCGTTGCGGCCGGTGAGGATCTTCCACGGATAGCCTTGATGGCCGACGTCCCAGACGATCTTGTCGCGCGGCGAGTCGAAGGCGGCGCAGAGCGCCACCGTCAGCTCGACGACGCCCAGACCGGCGCCGATGTGGCCGCCCGTCTGAGACACGACGTCGATGAGGCGCTGCCGAACTTCGTCGGCCAGCTGTTGGAGCTGCTCCGGGGCAAGCGCCTGCACGTCCTGGGGACTGTGGATCGACTCGAGAATCAATTCGGCCTCGTCACGATGTAGTGGGCGAGCTCGACCAGTATGGGGGAAGCTAACCCGGCATCCCGCAGATGGTCTACCGCCTGCGCGGCCAGCCGTTCCGCTTCAGCGCGCGCCGCGCCCACGCCCAGCAGCGTCACAAAGGTCGCCTTGGCGTGCGCGGCGTCCTTTCCAGCCGTCTTGCCGAGCTGATCGGAGGTGGCGGTCACATCGAGCACATCGTCGGCGATCTGAAAGGCGAGGCCAATTGCCTCTCCGTAGGCGCGGAGCCCTCCGATGTGTCTTGGCGCGCTGTCTGCAGAGAGTCCGCCGATGACGCACGAGGCGGCGATCAACGCGCCCGTCTTGCGACGATGCACCTCTTCGAGCGCGGCCAGCGGCAACGCTTTCGCTTCCGCCTCGAGATCGAGCGCCTGGCCGCCGATCATTCCCCCGGCGCCTGCCGCGCGAAACAGCTCCAGCGCGATCTCGCGGCGGCGCGCGTCCGGCAGCGCGAGGGTGGTGAGTCCATGCGACAACACGCGGGCCGCGAGCGCGACCATGTCGTAGCCGGCGCGAGTCGCGCGCGGCACGTCGAAGGCGCGGTGGGCGGTCGGCCGCCCACGCCGCAGATCGTCGTTGTCCATGCACGGCAGATCGTCATGGATCAGCGAGTAGGCGTGCACGACCTCGACAGCCGCGGCCAGCTCCGCGACGGCGGCGGACGATGAACCGTTGAGGGCTTCGTGTGCCGCGAAGACCAGGGTCGGCCGCAAGCGCTTGCCTGCTCCGAGCAGACTGTAGCGAACAACCTCATCCCCGCTTGTTGCCGCCGCCAATACCTTGTCGACGCGGGCGCGGGCATCCGCGAGGTATTTAGCTAGGGCTTTCAATCTCGAGAACTTTTTTGACCTTCAGCTCCGCCTGCGATAGCTGCTCGCGCGCGACCCGCAGCCGCTCCACGCCTTCCTCGAACAGCTTTAGCGCTTCGTCCAGATCGAGGTCTTCGGATTCGAGGCGACGCACGATGGCTTCGAGACGCTCGAGCTGCTTACTGAACTCGGCCATTCACCTCTCCATCTGTCACCCGCAGCCGGAATTCCTTCCCGGATGGCAGCTGTGCGACACGTTTGAGAATGCGGCCGTTCTCATCGCGAGCCACCGCGTAGCCACGACCGAGCACCCGCAGCGGGCTCAATGCATCCAAACGTGCGCCGTACGCCGTGAGCCGCGCGCCAGAACTCTCGAGTCGGTGATCCATGCAACGCGAGAGGCGATCTCCGGCGCGCTCCAGACGCTCGACCACGTGCCGGGACGCAATCCGCAGCGCGCGCGCGAGCCGCTGACCCAGCACGCCGCATTGCACCATCACCTCGACGCGGTCCGGCGTCGCCGCCTCCGCCGCCGCGGACGGCGTGGGGGCGCGGTGGTCGGCGACGAGATCGCACAGCGTCACGTCGGTCTCGTGTCCGATCGCCGAGATCACGGGCATCGGCATGGCGGCGACGGCGCGGGCGACGCGCTCGCTGTTGAACGCCCAGAGATCCTCGACCGACCCGCCTCCTCGGGCAACGACCAACACATCCACCGGCAATCGCGAGATTCGATTCAGCGCCGAGCACACTGATCCCTCAGCCTTGGCGCCCTGCACCTGCGCCGGCACGACGATCAGCTCGGCGAGCGGCCAGCGACGGCCGATGACGGCCTCGATGTCGCGCAATGCGGCGCCGTCGGGACTCGTGACCACCGCGATGCGGCGCGGGAACGGCGGCAGGCGCCGTTTTCTGGCGGGATCGAGGAGCCCGTCTTTGGTCAGCGCCGCTTTCGCTTTCTCGAACGCCAGCTTCCAGAGCCCGCCCTGCTCAGTGGAGAGCAGCTCCATGACGGTGAGCTGGAACTCCCCCTTCTCCTCGTACATCGACGGCCGCGCGAACACGAACACCTGCATCCCGTCGCTGGGGGCCGGCAGCATGAAGTTCTGTTTGGCAAACATCACGCAGCGCATCTGCGCCGACTTGTCGCGCAGGGAGAAGTACCAGTGGCCGCTGCGCCACGCCTTGAAGCCGGCGATCTCGCCCCGCACCCAGAGCGGAGGCAGCCCCGCCTCGATCACCGCGCGCGCACGCCGCGTGACTTCACCGACGGTCCACGCACCTTCGGTGGAGGCGGCGCTGAAGAGATCTACGGTAGCGCGGGGGCCCACTGCCGCGCCGCCTGAACGGTGTTGTAGAGCAGCATCGTGATCGTCATCGGGCCGACACCGCCGGGAACGGGCGTGATTGCCGAGGCGACCTTCTTCGCTTCCTGGAACTTCACGTCCCCGACGAGGCGGTAGCCCTGCTTGCGCGATGGGTCGTCCACGCGATTGACCCCGACGTCGATCACGACGGCGCCCGGCTTCACCATGTCGCCGCTCACGAATTCCGGCTCGCCGATCGCCACGATCAGGATGTCCCCCTGGCGCGTGTACTGCTCGATATTGCGCGTGCGTGAGTGGCACACGGTAACCGTGGCATTCCCGCCGGGACCGTCCCGTAACAGCAGCGCCGCCATGGGCCGCCCGACGATGTTCGAGCGCCCCACGACAACGGCGTGCGCCCCCTTCGTTTCCACCCCGGTGCGGATCAGGAGCTGCTGCACGCCATACGGCGTGGCCGGACGAAACCCCGTCGGATCGCCGACGGCGACTTTGCCCACGTTCTCGGGATGAAAGCCGTCCACGTCCTTGCGCGGGTCGATGCGGTGCAAGGCGCGATTGGTGTCGATCTGCCTGGGCAGCGGCAGCTGGACGAGGATGCCGTGAATCTTGGGATTGGCGTTGAGTCGCTCGAGCAGACTCATCAGGTCGGCTTCGCTGGTGTCCTTGGGGAGCTTGATCGTCTCGTGATAGAGGCCTACCTCCTCGCACGCCTTCCCCTTCATCCGGACATAGACCTGGGAGGCGGGGTTGTCGCCCACGAGCACGACGGCCAGTCCCGGGGTGACGCCCTTCTTCTTCAGTGCGGCGATCTCCCCGGCAAGCTCCGCCCGCATCGTGGCGCCGATCGCATTGCCGTCGATCAGGCTCGCGCCCTCTCCCCCCGCCCCCGGGGCGTGCGCGGCGGACGGATTAGCGTGCAACGCCCACCGCCCGTGTCTCCCGAATCACGACCACCTTGATCTGTCCCGGGTACTGGAGCTCACGCTCGATCTTGCGCGCGATCTCGTCGGTCAGGCGCGCGGCGGCCGCGTCGTCCACCGACTCGGGCGTCACGACGACCCGGACTTCGCGACCCGCCTGGATCGCGAAGACCTTGTCCACGCCCTTGAATTCCGACGCCAGCGCTTCGAGCTGTGCGAGCCGTTTGACGTAGGTCTCGAACGCCTCGCGCCGCGCGCCCGGGCGCGATCCCGAGATCGCGTCCGCGGCCTGCACGATGACGCTCACCGGGGATTCGTGCGGCACGTCGTCGTGGTGCGCCGCGATGCAGTTGATGACGGTCGCGTTCTCGCCGTACTTGGTTGCCACTTCGATGCCGAGCTGCACGTGCGTGCCGTCGTGCTCGTGGGTCAGGACCTTGCCCACGTCGTGCAGCAGCGCACCCCGCTTGGCGAGATGGACGTCGAGCTTGAGCTCGGCGGCCATCATCCCGGCGAGGTAGGCGACTTCCTTGGAGTGCTCGAGGATGTTCTGGCCGTACGAGGTGCGGTACTTCATCCGCCCCACCAGCTTCACCAGCTCGGGATGCATGCCGCGAATGCCGGTGTCGTACACCGCTTGCTCCCCGGCCTCGACAATGCTGGCGTCGACATCGGTCTTCGCCTTCTTGACGATCTCTTCGATACGGCCCGGGTGGATGCGGCCATCGGCGATCAGGCGCTCGAGCGCCAGGCGCCCGATTTCGCGGCGCACCGGCTCGAAGCACGACACGACGACGGTATCGGGCGTATCGTCGATGATGACGTCGACGCCGGTGGCCGCCTCGAACGCGCGAATGTTGCGGCCCTCGCGGCCGATGATCCGGCCTTTCATTTCGTCCGACGGCAGGACCACGGCCGACACGCTCGACTCGGCGGTCTGCTCGGCGGCGATGCGCTGGATGGCGAGCGCGATGATCTTTTTCGCTTCGCGATCGGCGCTCTTCCTGGCCTGCTCCGTGATATTGCGCACCAGGGCCGCGGCTTCGTCGCGCGCCTCGTTCTCGAGGCGGGTGACGAGCTCGAGCTTGGCCTCTTGCGCGGTCAATCCCGCGACCTGTTCGAGGCGCGTGCCGATCTCCTGCTGGCGCTTGTCGAGCGCGCGCGCCCGCTCCTGGAGCTGCTGCTCGGTCCGGCGCAGCTCCTGCTCGCGGTGGTCGACGCCGGCGAGCTTCTGGTCGAGGCTCTTGTGGAGGTTCTCGCGGACGGACATGAGCTCTTCTTTGGCCGCGAGCACAAGACGTTGACTGGTGTCGGCCGCACGGCGCTCGACGCGCCTGCCCCAGACATAAAAGATCAGCGCCGCCACAAGCACGCCGCTGAGAACGGCCGCGACAAGGCTAGGCCACTCGGTCATAGATCTATCTCCAACGCGCGCCGCTCACTGGGGAGCGACACGAAGGTTGTCAGCCGGCGGTCAGCGCCTTCCGTTTCGCCGGCGGCAGCATTTTGGCGAGGTCGTCGGCCACGGCTGCCAGGCGCGCCGCCACCTCGCGTTCAGTCTGCTTGGCCTGGAACAACTCGTTCGTGATATCGAGGGCCGCCAGAATCGCGGCCTTATGCGTCTCCACCAACGGTCCCTGACTCAACACCTTCTTCAGCGCCTGGTCCAGATAGGCGGCAACTTCGCGCGTGTACTCGGGGGAGAGGTCGGAGCGGACGGTGTACTCTTCGCCCCCGATCATCACCCGGACGGCGTGCTTCTTCGCCGTCACTTATGGGCTCCATTATCTCGTGCTTGTTCTTCCAAAAACGTGAGTCGTTGCATGAGATCGTGCACGCGTGTGCGCGCTCCCTCGACCCGTTGCCTCAGCGACTTGTTCTCCGACTCCATCTCGGTGTTCTTGACCGGGCTGCCGCGGGCCTTCAGGTCCGACTCGGCCTTCTGGGCACGCGAACGCCAGCCCGCCAGCTCCTCTGCCACGTCGCGGACGATGGCTTCGAGTTGATCGATTGCGTCCCGGACCTCAGGCCTGTCGCCGGCGTACGTCAAATCTCTCCTCCGCTACTCTCAACATCCCCTCAAGTACTGCCACCGTTTCACGTTCAGTCAACGTTCGATCAGGCGCGCGGAACGTGCAGCGCCACGTGACGCCCCGCGTTCCAGCAGGAAGCCCCGGCCCACGGTACTCGTCCAGCACATCGAGCCGCTCGAGTAACGTTCCGCCCTCTCGACGCAACACCGCTTCCAGCTCTCCCGCCGTTACGCCTCCAGGCAGCACCAACGAGATATCGCGCACGACAGGCGGCTGGGTCGGCAGCGGCTGATATCGCGTCGGAGTCGACGGCTGAACGGCGATCCGGACCTCGAGTCCGAACAGCGGCCCCGCCCACTTGGGAGCATCGGCCTCCAGCGGCGCCGCCGTGCCCACCTCTCCTGCGCCGTTTCCGACGGCGACCCAGCCAGACCCACTCGCGGCCGGTTGCACGTCGTGGGACGGCGCGGCGACCCCTACAGCTAACTCAAAGTGCTGCTTTAGGTCCCATATGTCCATATCAGGTAGTTTCGCAGCGTTCGTAACATCGCTCCAATGGGCCGGATGGCGCGCGCCGGTCAGCACAATCGCCAGATGCAGCTCCTCGACCGGTACGCTTCCCCCGTCCCCCGTCCCCCTTCCCCGTTTGAACACGGTGCCCACTTCAAAGAGGCGGATGTCGCGCTGCCCCACGGCCCAGTTGTGCTCGACTCGACGCACCAGGCCGGGCAATAAACGGCTGCGTAGATGTGCCTCGTCCGCCGAGAGCGGGTTCAGCACCGGCACGGCATCCGGGCCGTCGGCCGGGCCGAGCGGGAGCGTGCGCGCTTCGAGGAGACCGCCGCCGCTGGCGACGAGCTGGCTCCGGATGCGCCGCAGCACGAGTTCGGCGGGCGCGTCGGGAACGGTGCCGGGGCGGTAGGGCCGCAGCTCGTCCGGGAAGGAGTCATAGCCGCGCAGGCGGGCGACCTCTTCGATCAGGTCGACCTCGCGAGTGACATCGGGCCGCCAACCGGGCACCTGCACCGCCAGCCGGTCGTCCTTGGGCGCGGCGACGAAGGCAACAGCGGAAAGCAACCGCTCGATCTCTTTGCGTGGGATCGAGACTCCCAGCAAGTGACCGACGCGCGCCTCGCGCAGAAACACGGAGCGCGGCTTCTGCGGCTCTGGCCAGAGGTCGATCGGGGGCTCGCGCATGTCGCCGCCCGCGACCGCGCGGATCAGGGCGACGGCGCGCGCCAGCGCGTCGGGCATGCCGAGCATGTCGATGCCACGCTCAAAGCGATAGCTCGATTCGCTCGAAAGACCGAGTGTGCGGCGGGTACGACGAATTCGCGTCGGCTGGAAGTAGGCGCACTCGAGCACGATGTCGGTCGTGCTCTCCGAGACTTCAGAGTCCGTGCTTCCCATCACGCCCGCGACAATCGTGGGGCGTTCGGCATCACAGATCGCCGTCATTTCCGCCGTGAGCTTGCGCGTGACACCGTCGAGCGTCACGATCTGCTCACCCGGCTTGGGGCGACGCACAACGACGGCGGGACCGCGCAGCTTCGCGAGGTCAAAGGCGTGCAGCGGCTGATTGACCTCGAACAGGATGTAATTCGTCGCGTCGACGATGTTGTTGATGGAGCGTTGACCGATGGCTTGGAGCCGGGTGGCGAGCCAGGGGGGACTGTGGCGCACCGTGACTCCCCGAAGCACCGCGATCATGTAGCGCGGGGCACCTTCCGGGTCCTCGAGGCTCACCCTGACGCCGTCGACACTTCCCTGCGTGGTTGCGTGCTTTGGCGACTGGTGTTTCAAATCGCCTATACTGGGAAGCCTCACCGTCGCTCCCAAGCTCGCCGCCAATTCCCGCGCGACCCCCTTATGGCACAGCAGGTCCGGACGATTCGCAGACACGTCGATCACGATCTGCTCGTCCGCCAGCGGAATTGCCTCGAGCAGCGGGGTTCCCGGAGGCGCATCGGTATCCAGCTCGAGAATGCCCGCATGGTCGACGCCGAGGCCAAGCTCTTTGGCGGAGCAGAGCATGCCGTTCGACTCGACGCCGCGGATCTTGCGGCGCTCGAGCTTCAGGCCGCCGGGAAGCGTCGCACCGACGGGGGCAAACGGATACGACTTCCCTGCCCGCACGTTGGGCGCGCCGCAGACGACCTCGAGCGGCTGGCCGCCCCCGGCATCCACCAGGCAAAGCGTCAGTCGATCGGCATTGGGATGCTGCCGCACCTCCAGCACCTTCCCGATGAGCACCTCGCGCAGATCCTGATGGATGGGCACCACGCCATCGACGGGCGCGACCTGCCGGGCGAGCCGGTCGGCGACGTCCTGGCCTTCCAACGGACGCCCGAGCAAAGCCTCTAACCAGCGGCGGGAGACAATCATCGGATGAACTGTTCCAGGAAGCGCACATCGCTGTCGAAGAACAGGCGGATATCGGGGATGCCGTGGCGCAGCATCGCGATGCGCTCGGGTCCCATGCCCCACGCAAAGCCGGTGTACTTCTCGCTGTCGACGTTGCAGTTCTCCAGCACGGCGGGATGCACCATGCCGGAGCCGAGGATCTCCATCCAGCCCGTCTGCTTACACGCAGCGCATCCCGAGCCGCCGCAGATCTGGCACTGCACGTCCATCTCGGCCGACGGTTCGGTGAACGGGAAATACGACGGCCGGAACCGCACCTTCGTGGCCGGCGAGAAAATGCGTCGAGCGAACGTCGCGAGCGTGCCTTTGAAATCGACGAACGTGATGCCTTCGTCCACCGCGAACCCTTCGATCTGTTCGAAGACGGGCGAGTGCGACGCATCGAACGGATCGCGGCGGTAGCAGCGCCCCGGCGTCACGATGCGAATCGGCGGCGGATAGTTCTCGAGCGTGCGGATCTGCACCGGCGAGGTATGCGTGCGCAGCAGCACGTCGCCGCCGAGATAGAAGCTGTCCTGGGCGTCGAGCGCCGGATGGTCTTTGGGGAAGTTCAGCGCGTAGAAGTTGTAGCGCTCGGTCTCGGCTTCCGGCCCGACCGCGCGCGTGAAGCCCAGCTCGCGGAAGATGTCGCAGATCTCGTCCACGACCTGAGTCACGAGGTGCAGCCCGCCGCGCCACTGGCGCCGGCTGGGCAGCGTGAGATCGAGCCCTTCGAGCGTGGTGGCGCTGCGCTTCAGATCGGACTCGCGCCCTTCGATGGCGCGCTCGAGGTCGCGCTTCAGCGCGTTGGCGGCGCCGCCCACGCGCTTGCGCGTCTCGGGGTCGAGACTGGGAAGGGCCTTCAGGATTTCAGTGAGGGCACCAGCCTTGCGGCCCAGGAGCTCGGTTTTGAGCTCCTGGAGACGTCGTTCGTCTGCGTGCGGGATCTCCTTGAGACGCTCCCGCAGCGATTCTAGGG
>DATGVC010000225.1:0-37264 GCA_035300745.1 Gemmatimonadales bacterium
AGCAGATGGCGGCTCTGCGTCCAGGCAAACACCCACGGAATCGCGCGCAGCTGCTCGATCTCACCGCCCGGTTCTGTGCTTTGCCGTGACGCGGGGCGGCTGCCGATTTCCATGCGCTGGATGACGTCGATTGGCGTCGCCTGCCGAAAGTACTCCACGAACTGTGGGTCCTCGTAGACGAGCGAACGGTAAGCCGCCTGGCTGTCGCAGGCGATTGCATCCATGATGCTCGTCCAACCTGGCTCACGCGCATCCGGCGGGTGGGGGAGGGCGGTCGCGAGCGCCACGGCGCTCACCGTCTGCTCGAGTGTGCGCATGGCGATGCCGCGCAGCCCGTACTTCGCATTGATGGCCTCGCCTTGTTCAGTCATCCGGTAGCGTCCCCGGACCGAGCGTGGCGGCGCACTCAGAATGGCGCTCGTGATCCTGCCGCCGCCGCGGCTGACGGTGCCGCCGCGGCCGTGGAAGAAGGTGAGATCGACTCCAGACTGTTCCGTTGTCTCCACGACCGCCGCCTGGGCCCGATGCAGCGCCCAGCGCGACGCGCCGATCCCCGCGTCCTTGTTGCTGTCGGAGTATCCCAGCATCACCATCTGGTGCATGCCCCGCTCGGCGAGGTGGGCGCGGTAGTAGGGGTCGTCGAGCAGGCTCCGCATGACGGCAGGGGCGGCCGCGAGGTCGGCCACGGTTTCGAAGAGAGGCGCCACGTCCAGCGGTACATGCCCCCCCCTGGCTAGCCCCGCCCAACGAGCGAGCACCAGGACTGCGAGCACGTCGTCCGTTCCACGTGTCATGCTGATGATGTAAGGGCCCACGGCATCCGGCCCGAAGCGCGCGCGGCAGTCGGCGATTGCCTTGAAGACCTCGAGAGTACGCGAGGCGTCGGCGTCGGGCGATCCCGCTGGCTCTTCTCCCTTCTCGAGCACCCGGCGCAGCCGCACGAGACGGTCGCCTGCGGTGCGTGCGTTCCACTCCGGGTCGCGCAATAAGCTCGAGAGCACCGCGCGATGAACATGCGCATGTTGCCGCACGTCGATCGTGGCCAGGTGAAAGCCGAATGTCTCCACGCGGCGCAGCAGCCGCTGCACGCCGAACAGTCCTGCGTGCTCGCCGCGGTGCGCGCGCAGACTTGCGATGACCATGCCCAGATCCCGCTCGAGCTCGTGTGCGCCGGCGTATCCGTCCGGCGTATCGCGTCGCGTCGCTTCGAGCCGCGCTGCGATCAGGCGAAACAACACGCGATACGGCATGTCGTGATAGCGCGGGGGAATCGTGGCCAGCGTTTTAGGGAATTGCGCACTATAGCACGCGACGCGCTCGCGCACGGCGTCGCTCACCCCCGTGAGCGCTCCCGACTGCGACAACCGGCGCGACAGCTCCATTGACTCCCGGCGATAGCGATCGAGCAGCAATTCGCGTTGGCGAGCTAGGCCCGAGCGAAGTGTCTCGGCGCCGACGTTGGGGTTGCCGTCCATGTCCCCGCCGACCCAGGAGCCAAATCGCAAAACCGGCCGGGCGGGCACTTCGACGCTGTACGCCTTGCGCACCGCTTGCTCCAGCTCTTCGGAGAACGGCGGGACGATGCGGTAGATGACGTCCGTCAGATAGAAGACCACGTTCTCGAGCTCGTCCATCACGGTGGGACGCGCCGAGGGGTGCGGATCGGTTTGCCACGCGGCCGTGACTTCCTCGCGAATCCGTGCCAGGGCGGCGCGTTCCTCATCAGGCGTACGCGACGGATCCAGCCGCTCCACGAGCAGCCGGCCGATCACCTGCTCCTTTTCGAGCAGCGTGCGCCGCGTCGCTTCGGTGGGATGCGCGGTGAAGACGGGCTCGACCCGCAGCCGCTGGAGCAGGGCGGCGACCTGGGGTGGCGTGACGCCGGAAGCGGCGAGCCGCAGGGCCGTGGCCTCGAGACTGCCCTCCTGCGGATCGCTGGCGCTGCGGAGATAGTCGCGCCGGCGGCGGATGCGGTGAATCCGCTCCGCGAGATTGATGACCTCGAAGTAGGTGGCAAACGCACGGACCAGCGTTTCGGCATCGCGCGGCGGCAACGCGCGTATCAGCGCGTGCAGCTCGTCGTCGGCCCCGGCGATCGCGGCGTGCCGGACGCGCTCCACGAGTTGGAAGAACGCGTCACCGCACTGCTCGCGTAGTACGTCCCCGACCAGCGCGCCGAGCGTTCGCACGTCGTCCCGCAACTGCGCGTCCTTCGGCGCAAACTCGACGACGCGGCGTTCGTTAACCAGAGGCCTCCGCGGGTGTGAAGAGCCGGGCGGCCGCGACACCCCACGCCGCCAGATCGAGAGATGCCCGGCCGTCCCCGCCGACGGCAATCGCATCACCGTTCTGTTCGACGAGTGTGGTGCGTCGAGCAAGCTTGAACGCGTACGCTGCGGGCCAGACGCCGACGCTGCGCGCCTGTCCGGCAACATCGAGGAGCTTCACGATGGCGCCTTCACCGTCGTCCGCCGGCTTCGCCCCGACGATCATCACGCCTTTGTCGGCGTAGAACAGCGCGCGATCCTTCGCAATCAGGGGACCCGGCGTCCCATTGGTGTAGGGCGGGCTGACGTACAGCGGCTCGCAGGCCGCCCACCCGCGCCGCACCGGCTCGGTCACATCCCCCGGCGCGAGCAGCGATAGCCTGAACCGGAATGTCACCGGACCGCCCTGGGACGCCGCGTAGTTCGTGTGCCAATAGTTGTTCATCGCGTAGGCGAACAGCGTACCATCGGGCACGATCGTCCGGCGCCAGGCGCCGCGGAATAGATCGTTCAGAGTGAAGAGCGGCGTATCGGGACCGCTCCACAGCACCCCGTCGTTCCCTTCGTGCAACCACACCCAGTGCGCGTGACAATACCAGTCACGGCAGCTTCCGGGTTGCTGATCGCGATCCACGGCCATGCGGCCGAGCGGTACTTCGACATCGACTGTGGGTTTGATGAAGGCGAATGGGAATGCGATGTAGAGCGCTTCTTTCGCGACCGTGGCGGTCTTCACGATTCGATTCTCGATGTCGACCCAGGGCAGCTCATCATAGAGCGTGATCGTTGACGTGATGGTGGGGAAGCCCTCGAGCGCACGCTCGATCACGAGGCGCACGCCGATCCCGGGCAGGCGCTCGCGGTGACAGCGAACGAGCTTGGTCTGCGTGAGCACGAGTTGCGGCGGGTTTTTAAGATCGTCCCGGTCGCCTGAGGTCCAGAGCGCGCTGTGTTCGCCACCACGCGCGTACACAAGCTGATTCAAGCCCGACCAATCCGACGGCTTCACGCGCTCCTTGCCGTCCGGACCGGTGAGTGATTTGATGGCGCCACTCGCCTGGTCCAGCTGAACCGTAAATCCTCCCGCCTTGGCGTCGAGCGCCTCGCCGTCGGCTGCGGGCGGGCGAGTGTCGCGGTCCGCTTCGGTCAGTACCAGGTAGCCGATTGGGGGTACATCGCGGAATAGGACGAGCGCGTCGCCATCCTCGAGGTCAACGGACGCAAGCTCGCGCCCGTCTGTGCTGAGGGATTTGGCGGCGCCGCCCGGAACGCGCGCGACGTCGGTTCGGTCCCATGAGCCCGCATTGAACACGATGCGGCCGCGGCCGGCGCGTGAAGCCCGGCCGAGGCGCAGCAATCCGTCGCGCAGGTGGTCCCGCGCGGCGGCGGCACCGGAGTCGATGAAGCGTTTTTTGTACTCCCACTGCGCCACGGTTTGACGCGACGCCGGCGCCGCAACGCTTTCGTCCGCACCCCAGGTGTGCTCGCCGAACAGTAGGAGATCGCGCCACATGGCGGCGCGGGCATCGGTGCGCTCGCGCCGGCGCGCTACTGTGGTTTCGTCGCGCGGCTCGATGCGGTCATCCCAGAGCGCCACGATCTCGGACGCGCGGGCCATCAGTTGGGCGGACCGGAAGGCAGCCAGCTCCGCCGCCGTCGAGGCGGCGCCGTCCTCCCAATAGAGACCCGTGTCGCCGCGGCGGACCGGAATCTTCGTTCCATAGCGGCGCTCGACGTCGCGGAAGAACTCTTCCGCGCGGCCCATGACGATGCGCGGAAACGTGAAGCGCCGGCCGAACTCCTGGACGTTGGTGACGATAGCTTCCTTCATAGGGGCATTGTCCTGCCAATCGGCACCGTAGAGCAGGGCGGTGTCATACGGCCAGTTCTGCGCGAGAAATGCCGGCTGATTGAGCAACCACTCGGAGAGACGGTGGCCCATTTCGTCGGGGCCGACATCGAAGCCGAAACGGGTACCGTCGCCGTAGTGATGCGCGCGCCAATGGAGCACGCGGCTCCCGTCGGGCCCCTCCCAGTAATAAAGCTGCGGGTACGCGGTGCCTTCAGCGCCGCCGCTCGCCGGCAGCAGTGGCGCGGCGCGCTCGGGATTGGGACCGCTGGCGAGGTACTTCACGCCGCTCGCGGCCAAGAGCATCGGGAAGGTCAGCGTCTGCCCGGGGACGTCGGTGATTTGCGCGGAGAGGAAGTTCAGTCCCCGCTCGCGCGCCAGCCTGCCCGCCGGCCACACGAGCCGGGCGAACGTCTCGTGATCAAGGATCCCGGTGAGCATGTTCGCGAATAGCGCCTGCCATCCGATCTTGCCGTCGCGGATCGCCTGCACCAGCGCGTCGCCCGATTCAGGCGAGCGGTTCTCCAGGTACGACAGCACCTGTAGCACGCACTCGGCGGTGAAATGAAAGTCGCGATGCGTCGACGTCCACGCGAGCGCCGCGTCGAGATTCTTGCGATGGGTCTCGAGTGCCCGCTCCTGAAGGTCGGTGTACCCGACGTCGGTATGGATCGAGGGGAGCCAGTAGAGCGTCCAGCGTTTCGCCGGGGTGAGACGCAGCCGTCGCCGTGCGGCGCGGTCGCGTCCGACTTCGACGTCGATCTGAAAATCCGACGGCTCCGAGAGTGGAACCCACACTTCGCCGCTCAACGCCACGCCCCCCCCCTGCGCCAGCGGCAACAACCCCGCGTTGCCGACGAGCGCGCCGCGCCGGTCCGTCACGCGCGCGCGTGCCGCAGGGGCACTCAGACCGGAGACGGTGATGCGGACGAGATTCTTGCGTCCCTCGGGCTGTTGAAAGAGCGCGGTGGGGCGGACGTCGATGACCGGCTGCTGCGCGGCGCGGCGACCGATCGCCCTCCAACCCGCGAGCGAGGAGAGGAAACTCAGGAACGTCCGACGATCAGAACGCAGCATGATTCCTATAACTTAGCGCTGCTTGACTGCGCAGGTCCCCTATGTACGTTTCCGTCTCCCGACCCCGTACCTCAACAGGAGCTAGCATGAAGCGTATCGCATTGGCCGTGGCGGTCGTCGTCATGGCCGCTGGCGCGTGCACGAAGGCACAGAACAACAACGCCAACACCACGCGTGCAGACACGACGAGAATGGCTGACTCGATGAAGATGATGGCGCCGGCTGACACGACGCATCACATGGCGGCCGACACGGCCAAGGCACACGTGACGCCCACGCCTAAGCCTGCGCCGCCGCCTCCGCCGGCGCGGAAGCCGACGCGGCGCCCGTAGCGACGCGCGGTAGCAGGAAATCAAGCCCGGGCGCCGCCCGGGCTTTTGTTTTGTTGGACCGACCGCAAGATCGCCGTACGCGTATCGAATGGCGGCGTCCAGCCCAGCTCGCTGCGGATTCGTTCGACCGAGTATGGGTTGTCCCCAAGAATAAACGACAGCGCCGCATTCCCCAGTGCCGTGTAGCGGCCCGGCAGGAAGAGCCGCATCAAGACCCTCCAGACGCCTACCCCGATCCGAATGAGCGGGACGGGCACCGGAATGCGGCGCGGCCGCAGCCCTAACGCCTCGGCAAAGGCCGCGAAGAACTCCCGCTGCGTAAGCAGCGGTGGCGCATCGCGGGTCACGTTGTAGGCCCGGAATCCTGATTTCGCCGGCGCGTCGAGCGCCGCGATAATCGCCGAGGCGACGTTACCGGCGTAGATGCACGACAGATGATTCGTCCCCCGGCCGATCTGCGGCAGGAAGCCGCGCCGGAGATTTGCGATCAACCGCCGTGTGAATAGCAGATCCCGCTCACCGTAGACGACATTGGGCCGGATCGCGATGACGGAGAGTCGCGCCGCCTCTTGCTGCACCAGCTGCTCCGCCGCCCGCTTACTGCGGGCGTAGAAATCCGAGGCGGGAAGCGGCTGAAACGGATAGTCCTCGGTGACGCCGCCTTCGCGCTCGCCCGCCGCGTACACCGCCGTGCGGCCATACACGGCCACGGTCGAGATGTAAATGAGACGCGCTCCAGTTCGGCGCGCAGCATCGATTGCGAGCCGTGTGCCACCGACATTGACGCGGGTGAAATCCTCGAAGGAATCGTGCGATGCAACGAGGGCAGCGGCGTGAATAATCGCCTGCACGCCCTGCGACGCGCGCTGCCACGTGATGACGTCGGTGACGTCGCCGACGACCGCCTCGGCGCCGAACGCCTCGACGACCGCGCGCGAGTGTTCGCGCACCAGGGCACGCGGAGGGGGGCTCTCGCCCCGCGCCCGCAGCGCGTCGAGCACATGGGTGCCGACGAGCCCGGCGCCGCCCGTGACGAGAACCGTCACGCGGGAGTGACGCGTGGAGCGTCGAACGGCAGTCCGACGACGCGGGCTTCGCGCCCGGCGGCGCGCACGGTGGCCCCCAGCGGCAGTTCGCGGCGCACGATGGCAAGGCCGATCCAGCGGCCGAGCACCGACCCACCGCCGTCCGGCAGCCAGGCGATGCTGGACACGCGGCCCACATCGCGCTCCTCGTGGGTGACGGCGCTCCAGCCGCTCGCCGGTGCAGCGGGCGGATCGGACTCGAACAGCAGGCCGCGCAAGTGCCGGTTCGGATGCCCGCGGAAATGCAGGCGGCTCACGGTCTCCTGGCCTGTGTAGCAGCCCTTGGTGTAGGACACGCCGCCGATTTCATCGAAGCGCACTTCCTGCGGAATCGTCTTCTCGTCCACCTCGGAAGCGAGTCGGGGCCAGCCCGCCAGGATGCGCGCCAGTTCCAGTGCCTCGGGCGTGGCGGCGTGCGCGCCGGCGTCGACCAGCCGCCGTTGCATTGCCACGAGGTGTTCGGCCGCCATCGTGACCTGAAAAACGAACGGTGCGACATCGCTCGTCCGTGCGACTTCGAGCGGTGTCCCGCCGGCGGAGCCTTCCACCACGCGATTCGAGGCGTGTGGCACCGGGAACCCAGCGGCGCCCATGACGGCTACGGCGTGCGCGCCCGCGATGCGGAACACCGCGGTGTCTTCCGTGCGATCGCTGGAGCGTGCGAGTCGTGGGGGGACCGAGCGCTGCAGAATCATCATCGCGCGCTCGCGACCCTCCGCCGGGACGGTGAAGCGCACGCGCGATCCGAGACGCGCCGCCCAGCCATCGACGACGATCATCCCCTTGGGCGTGAGCAGCGCGCCGTAGACGAACGCACCGTCTCCCGGCTTTTCGATATCGCTGGTGAGCAAGCCTTGAAAGCACGTGATCGCGCCCTGGCCCGGCCCAATGAGATCGATGATCCCGACGTCCGCGGGTGCGACGATCGCGCCGGCGCGCAGTTGATCGACGATCTCGGCGGGCACAGCGTCCCGCTCGAGCCGCGTCACGGTTGCAGTAGGCGCGCCGGGAAAGACGTCGCTCATAAATCGGCCAGCTCGCGAGCGGTGTGACCGGCGAGCGAGTCCCAAACCAGTGCAGCGCCACTTCCCTGGAGCGCTCGCGAAGGATGACTGGTCGTCAGCATAATGCACGCCATCCCGGCCGAGCGCGCCGCCGTGAGCCCATGCAACGAGTCCTCTATTGCGACGCACGCCGGCGGCGCCACCGCGCCTCGCCGCGTGAATGCACTGATCGCAGCCAGATAGCCGGCGGGATCGGGTTTGCAGCGCGACACGTCGTCTGCGGTGATGATGGTCTCGAACCGATCTGCCAGTCCGGTACGGCTCAGGACGACATCGATCTCCCGTCGCAGCGCGCCTGACACGATCCCCAGCCGGTAGTGTTGGCCCGCATCCTGCACGAACTCGGCGGCGCCTCGGACCATCTGCAATGATGCCGAGATGAGTCGGAGATACACCCGCGACTTTTCGTCCACGAGGCGATTCAGCACCTGGGTCGTGAGGGTTCGGTTGGCGCGGCGATACGCCTCGACGAATCCGGTGCGATCATCGAGTCCGAGATAATGGCTGTAGTACTGCTCGCGTGATAGCGCGATGCCCTCGTCGGCGAGGACGTTTTGAAGCGCCTCACAATGCTGCGCTTCGTCGTCCACCAGCACGCCGTTGAAATCAAACAGCACAGCTTCGGTCACAGCGTCTCCTTCAACCACGCGACGATATTCGGCCAGCAGGAAGCGCGCGCTCGCTCACTCAACACCATGCCGCGGTGCGACAGTCCCGGCTCGATCACCAGCTTCTTACGGCCGGTGCCGACGCGCTCGACCACCTCGCGGCATGCCTTGGGCGGCGCAAAGACCCAGTCGGCGCCGCCCGCCACGCCGAGATACGGCGTGCTGAGCGCGGCGAGGCCGGCAAAATAGTCGAAGCCGTCCGTCCCAAGCCATCGACCCCGCACGTTCCACTCCATCCATTCCGCGATGATCTCCGCCGCTTCGTCTTCATTGCCGAAGCGCAGCGCGCGTGCTGGGAAGTGGCCCAACAGCCGCGACACGGCCATCGTCGCGGCGGCGAGCGAACGCCGCACGGGCCCGAGACGGCGCGGACCAGGAGTCCCGAGCGTCACCATGCAGCGAATCGGCGCCGCGGCTGCCACGCGCGCAAGCCAGCACAGCCCCGCGGCGCCGCCGGCGGAATGCCCCAGCCACGCGAGCGGCGCGCCGTCCGTCTCTTCGCGCACGCGCGCGACCAGGGTGGGCGCGTCGTGCAGCACCCAGTCCTCAAACGTCCACGCGCCGCGCCGTGGTTCGCGAGCGCTTTCGCCATGATGGCGCAGGTCGGCGAGCCAGACGTCGAACCCGGCGGCGCCGACAAAATGTGCCATGCCTGCGTGCAGCCAGAAACGGTGGTTGGTAAAGGCGCCATGGACGAAGAGAACGGCGGGGCGGCCATCGCGATACGCCCGCAAGCGGTGCAGCGCCAGATCCACGCCGTCAGGCGTCGTGACCCGACGTGCTCCACCCGTCATTCGTAGCGCCCGGCGGCGCGGTACGAATCGTCCAGCAGCTCAACCGGATGGCGCACGCGCGCGGGGAGGCCGGCGGCCGCCAGTCCCGCGCCAATCTGCATAAGGCACCCCGGATTTCCGGTCGCGACGACCTGGGGCGCCGCCTCGCGCAAGCGCTCGAGCTTTGCTCCGAGGACGGCGCGCGACATTTCGGGCTCGAGCAGCGTGAAGAGCCCGGCGCTGCCGCAGCATTCGGCGGCGCCGGGAACCGGCACGAGCTCGAGGAGCGGAATGGCGGCAAACAGCTTGAGCGGCTGGACTGCGACGCCCTGCGCGTGCAGCAAGTGGCAGGGCGGATCGTAGACGACGTGCAGATCGAGCGGCGCGCCGGCCACCGGTCCCTTCGTGCCGTCGCCGGCAAGCAGCTCGGTGACGTCGCACACGCGCGCGGCAAACCTCACCCCCCGACCCCCTCTCCGTTCCGGAGAAGGGGAGCCATCGTCCGGATCCTCTCCCAACAGCCGCCCGTATTCCTTCATCAGGGCCCCGCAGCCGGCGCTGTTGACGACAATCGGTTCTTCGCCATCGCCGAACGCCTCGACGTTGACGCGAGCCAATGCACGCGCTTCGTCGACTAGCCCGGCGTGTGCATGCAGCGCGCCGCAACATCCTTGTCGACGGACTTCACGGGTCTCGTAGCCGTTGACGCTCAAGGTGCGCCTGGTTGCCTCATGGACGTGTGGGAACAGGCCCTCCATTACGCACCCTCGGAACAACAGGGCGGTAGCGGGCGGTATCGGGCGGGAATGGGCGGTAAGGCCACGTAACGTACCGCCCGTTCCCGCCCGTTCCCGCCCGCTACCGCCCTTCGTCGCCGCCAGCATCCCCATCGCAAACCGGACCCGCCCCCACCCGGCGACCAGTCGGGGGAATCCCGTGGCGCGCAGCACGCGGGCGAACCAATACACTACGGGGCTGATCCCAGGGGTTGTCAGCGCCCACAGAGCCAGTCGCGCCAGCGGCGGCACACCGCGCGCCGCCGTGATGCGCGACCGCGCCGCTTCGAGTCCATGGCCGTACTGCACGCCCGATGGGCAGACAGGCTCGCAGCCGCGGCACCCGAGGCAACGGTCGAGATGATAGAAGAGGGCAGGGTCGGTCGCGGCGATGTCGCCGCGTTCGAGCCCCCGCATCAACTCGATGCGGCCGCGTGGTGAGTCGGCCTCGTCGCCGGTAGCCAGGAACGTTGGACAAGCTTGAAGGCAAAACCCGCAATGCACGCACGCGTCCAGCCCCTCGAAGCCCCCTCGAGTCATGAGCCTTCTGTGGCGACGACGAGAGCACCTCCGGGATCGAACGTGCGGCGCAGGCCGGCGACGAGCGGGCCTACGCCCTCCCGGTACGCCCCGAAGTGACCGACGGCGCCACGCAGGGGCCATGGCGCGCGCTCCAGTGTGAGCGGCACTTCGAGCCCGGCGAGCGTGCGGCGCAAGCGCTGCAAGCGATCGATGCTGGCGTCACCGGTCCAGCGGATCGCACCCGCGGCCGGGGACGCCGAGATCCACTCGTCGCCGAGCTGGTGCTGCAGCAGATCGAGGAGCTCGTCACTCGCCGTCGGCACGCCGCCGATGCGGAACGTCACGGGCCGGACCGCGAATCCCTCCGCCAGTCGCATCCAGAAGGCGTGGGCTTCTTCCGCGCGCAGCGGTGCGAAGCGGCCCCCGGCCCCCCCGCCGCTGGCGGCGCCCAGGCCGGCTTCGTCGGCCGCAACCAGGGCGGGCGAGCCGGCGAGCCGCACCGCCAGCACCCAGCGCTCGCGTCGAGCGAGCGCCGGCGAGACGAGCTCCAGCGCCGCGGGCGTCAGCCCGGCGGCGGCGATGTCTTCGCCGACCTGGGTCAGATCCTCGCGCGCGCCCTCGAGCAGGTAGGTGACGTCTGCGCGCGGCAACGTGCGCAGCCGCAGATGCACCAGCACAATCACGCCGAACGCGCCAAAGCCCCCGGCCTGCAGGCGGGTGAGGTCGTAGCCCGCGACGTTTTTCATGACGCGCCCGCCGCTCTGCACCATGCGGCCGTCCCCGGTCACGAACGTGACGCCAAGGAGATGATCCTTGATGGGCCCGAAGCCGTACCGCAGCGGCCCTGCCGTCGCGGTCGAGACGACGGAGCCGAGCGTCCGCCCGGCGAGACCCGGCGGATCGATCGCGAGCCACGCGCCGCGATCCGCGAGCTGCTGGCGCAGTTGATCGAGTCCAATGCCCGCCTCGGCGGTCGCCGTGAGGTCGGGCGGCTCGATGGCGGGAATGCGGTCGAGGCGGCGCGTGGTGAGTGCGAGGTCGGCGGGGGCGTCGCTCTGGAGCCAGGTGCCGGCGCCCTCGATCCGTACGCGCCACCCCTCCTGGTGCGCGGTGCCGAGCAGCAGCGCCACGGCGTCCGGCGAACCGGGGGCGATACGCGGGACGCGGTCGGTGCCGGCCTCGAGGATCGCGCCCTCACCAAGCAGCGCACTGACTTTCTCGACGATGGTCATGACGCCCTTGCCAGTGCCGGCTTCGCCGCGGTCCACTCCCGGCAGGCGTGCACCGGAACGACCTTCCCTGGATTCATGCGCTCATCGGGATCAAAGACTTTCCGCACGGCATGCATCGCACCGAGGGATTCAGCGTCGAAGATCAGCGGCATGTACCGCAGCTTGTCGAGTCCGACACCGTGCTCGCCGGTGATCGTACCGCCCGCCGCGATGCACGTCTGCATGATCTCGGCGCTCGCCGCTTCGACGCGCTGCTTGAGGGCCGGATCGGTGGCGTCGAACGAAATGTTGGGATGAAGATTGCCGTCGCCGGCGTGGAAGACGTTGCTGACGACGAGCCCATAGTGCTTGGCGATGGTAGCGATCGTTTCGAGGACGTGGGGAAGGGCGGAGCGGGGCACCACGGCATCCTGGACCACGAGGTCACGCGACAGGCGCCCCATTGCGCCGAATGCTTTCTTGCGGCCCTGCCACAGCCGCTCGCGCTCCACGTCATTCGCGGCGGTCCGTACCGACCGCGCGCCCGACGTGCGCAGCAGCTCCGCGACGGCCTCCGCCTCCGCGACGACGGCGTCCTCGTTGCGGCCGTCGAGCTCGGCCAACAGGATGGCCGCGGCGTCACGCGGATATCCGGCGGCGTACACCGAATCCTCCACGGCGCAGATGCACGACTGATCCATCATCTCGAGCGCGGCGGGGACGATCCCGGCGGCGATGATCGCCGACACCGCCTCGCCCGCGGTTCGCAGCCCGTTGAAGTCGGCGAGCAGGGTCCTGACCGCGCGCGGCAGCGGCGTAAGCCGCACAGTGATCCTGGTGGCGATGCCGAAGTTGCCCTCCGAGCCGACAAACAAACCGACGAGATCCGGTCCCCACGGCTCCCCACCCGGACTGCCGATTTCGACGAGCGAGCCGTCGGCGAGCAAAATCTCGAGCGCCAGGATGTGATTCGCCGTGACGCCGTACTTCAAGCAGTGCGGCCCGCCCGCGTTTTCGGCCACGTTGCCGCCGATCGTGCACGCGCTCTGGCTCGAGGGATCGGGCGCATACTGCAGGCCCTGCGGCCGCGCGGCAGCGCCGAGCTTCGCGTTGACGACGCCGGGCTCGACGACCGCCAGCCCGTTGTCGCGATCGATGCGCAGAATGCGGTTCAATCGCGTCAGTACGAGGAGGACGCTGCCTTCGTCCGCGAGCGCGCCGCCCGAGAGCCCGGTCCCCGCGCCGCGAGGGACCACCGGGATGCCGTGGGCGGCGAGGAGACGGACGACGGCGATCAGCTCTTCACGGGTGCCCGGAAGGACGACGAGATCGGGGATGCGACGGTAGGTGGGGAGACCGTCCATCGAGTAGGTCATACGTTCGGCACGAGCTTCTCGAACGTGACGGGGTCCGACAATCGCGGCGAGGTCGCTCGCCAGGTGAGGGGACATGACTATATGATAGACGCCGAGACGCCGAGACGCCTAGCGGGACCTAGGAACGAGGGGTCAGGAAAGCGCTTTTCCTGACCCCTCAAACCTGCAATCCGCTCGGCGTCTCGGCGTCTCTAAGCAGCCCGCCAGAACCCCTTGAGAGCTTTCCCATCCGGTGATTCGCGGAGCTTCTCAAAAGCCCGTTCGCGAATTTGCCTGATTCTCTCACGCGTGACGCCCATCAGTGCTCCTATCTTCTCCAGCGTCATCGCTTCGCTGCCTTCTTCGAGTCCGTAGTAGAGATAGAGAATCTTGCGCTCGCGCGGCGTGAGATACTTCTGGAAGATCCGATCGATGAACTCGCGCATCAGCTTGCCGTCGGTGCGCTCCTCGATCTCGCCGCCCTCTTGCCCGGCGAACCGCTCGCCGAGCGTCGCCGCATCCTTGTCGGTGCGATCGACGGGCGCGTCCAGCGACAGCTCCGCCGCCGTCATGCGGCGCGCGGTGCGCACGTTCTCGACACTGTCCTCCAGCGCCTGCGCGATTTCGTTGTCGGTGGGTTCCCGACCGAGCTCCTGCGATAGATACGTTTCGGTGCGGCTCATGCGGATCAATTGCGAGTTCTGGTTGAGCGGAATGCGGACGCTGCGCGTCTGCTCCGCCAACGCTTTCAGCACCGCCTGCCGCACCCACCACACCGCGTATGAGATGAATTTGACGCCCTGGTCGGGATCGAACTTCTTCACCGCTTTGAGCAGTCCTTCATTGCCGATGGCGACGAGCTCGGAGAGATCGAGACCGTGGCCCTGATATTTTTTGACGTAGGAAATGACGAATCGGAGATTGGCAGTGACCAGACGCTCGGCAGCTTTTTCGTCGCCACGCTGAACGCGACGGGCGAGGCGACGTTCTTCAGCGGGATCTTTGATGAGGGGGAGTTTCTGTATGTCTTGCAGGTATTGGTCGAATGCTCCGGAAGGGGTGGTGCGGAAAAACGCCTTCGCCTTGCCGCCATTCGACCTCGCCATGCGCGACTCCCCTTGAAACGCGAGTTGGGTGTGGAAACGGCGGGCGAAGCCACCGCTAGGCCACCTAAACCACGCGCCAATATAGGTTTTCGTGCAAATACGTGCAAATCAACGCAGTTATCCACATCACAAATTATTTGGTTTGTAGGGATTCCCCCGTTTGTCCACTATCCACAGATCCTGTGGAAAGTGGATCACGGGCGTCGTAAAGGCATGCCCGCCAACTCAATCCGAAGGATGAGATCGCTGCTGTGGAGAGGTGGAAAGGAATGTGGGCTATGTGTTGACCAGAACCTGACGAATCGTCACCTCATCCACCGCGACGGTCCACCCGCGGCCGTCATCGCCATGCGCATGCCCGATCGCGCGCGGCAGCGCGAGACGGATCTCGCCCGCGCGCGCTTTCTTGTCGGCGCGCATCGCCGCGATCAGGTCGTCGATGTGGCTGGCGTCCGGCCGCTCGACCGGCAAATGCAGCCGTTCCAGAACCGACCGAATGCGCTGCGCCGTGCCCGTCGCCGCGATGCCGAGTGTTTCGGCGAGCCTGCTTTCGTAGACCATGCCGATCGCCACCGCTTCACCGTGCAGCACCTCGTACTTCGACGTTGCCTCAATCGCGTGTCCCACGGTGTGGCCGAAGTTCAAGATCGCGCGCTTTCCTCTTTCGCGCTCATCCTGCGCGACGACCGCCGCCTTGATCTCCACCGAGCGCCGCACGACACGCTCCAGCGCGGGAGCGTGTTTCGCGAAGATCGCCGCGTATTCACTCTCGAGGAACGCGAAGTACTCTGCGTCCGCGATCGCGCCGTGCTTCACGGCTTCGGCGAGTCCCGCCGCGAGCTGGACGCTCGACAGCGAGCCGAGCAGCTCCGGGTCGGCGATGACCACGCGCGGTTGATGGAATGCCCCGAGCAGGTTCTTGCCGGCGGGAACATCGACGCCGGTCTTGCCGCCGATCGATGAATCGATCATTGCGAGCAGGGTCGTAGGGACCTGCACCAGCGGAACGCCGCGCAGGTAGGTCGCCGCGACGAAGCCGCCGACATCGTTCACCACCCCGCCGCCCAGCGCGATCACCGCGCAGTCGCGTCCCAGCCGGGCCGCGAGCATCCGATCTGAAAGCGATGCCCATGTATCGCGCGTCTTGTTCCATTCTCCAGCGGGAAACGTGAGCGGCTCGACCTGACACCCCGCGTCCGACAGCTGCTCCGCGACCTTTTCGCCGAACAGTTTGGCGACGTGAGAATCGGAGATCAGCGCGTACGCCGCCGCCGGACAGTACTGCGGCAGGATCTTGTCGAGCTGATGGACGAGACCCGGGGCGATCAGGATGTCGTAGGAGGCATCCCGCTGTTCGACGAGCGGGACGCGAACCGTTACCACGAGATATCGTCGTGGCCGGTTTGCATGTTCACAGCGCGCGCGAGCACGAACAGCAAATCGGAAAGCCGGTTCAGGTAATGGATGATCACCGGGTTGATCTTGTGGTTGCGCGCCAGGCTCACCACCGAGCGCTCCGCGCGCCGGCAGACCGTGCGCGCGACGTGGAGCGCGGCGGCTTTCGGCGAGCCGCCCGGCAGGATGAAGTTCTTCAGCGGCTTCAGCTTTGGATCGTAGGAGTCAATGACGCTTTCCAGGGCGCTGACAGTCGATTCGTCGATCGAGATGCGGAGCTTCGCTGCCTTTGGCGTCGCCAGCTCCGCGCCGATCGTGAAGAGGTCGCGTTGAATGGTCTGGAGCACATTCGACTCGAAGGTCGGCAGATGAATCGCGACCGCCAAGCCGATCCACGCGTTCAGCTCGTCGACCTCACCGTACGCCTGCACCCGGGGGTCGTTCTTGGGGACTCGTCCGCCGCCGAACAGGCCCGTCTCCCCAGCGTCACCGGTCTTCGTATAGATCTTCACGTTCGGAACGTATGCTCAAGGGCAACGGAGCGCGAGCGGCTGCGCGGCAATCACTCGTCGCGCTTCGACATCGATCGCGAGCGCGCGCGAATCGCGTGGAGACACCTCCGCGATCTCGTCGACTAAGAGCAATGCTCCGCCGCCTGGTCCCGCGAGGGCACCGCGCAGGGAATACCGCACCCCCTGAGCCGTGATCATGCCCCCGTGCAATCGCCTTCGCTGCGGTCGTACGACCCAGCGCAGCTCGTGCAAATCGAGATCGGTCGTTGCGACACCGGTGATCAGCGTCGTATCGATCCTGTCCTCGGCGACCGTGGCGGCAAACGTCGCGCGAAATCCGACCGCGTACTGCGACCGCAGTGCGACAATTTCGCCGGCATCCGCGGCCCTGTCGGCATCCAGCGACGGAGGATGCAGCAGCCCCACGCTCGGTCCCCTGGTCGACACCTCGGCCCGGTCCGCGACTCGTCTGATGAGCGCCATTGCATCGCGAGTCGACAGCGCAGGTCGCGGCGTTCCCGCCCCACCGGCGAACGCCGGCTCGTCGAGCAGCGCCACCACGGTCCCGTGCGATGGCGGAGCGCTGCGACCGGCGGCCCCTCCGGGGGGGAAGGCCAAAACCAGCTCCGTCACGAGCCCAGAGTACCCGCATGTGCGGGGCCCATGGAAGCGAGCCAGGGTCAGCCGCCCGGGCGCGGCGCCGTTCGCCGAGAGCACGGTCGCGCTGCGCGCCCCGCGCGCGTCCACCGTGACGAGCGGCCGCCCCTCGAGTGCGTCCATCACGCTCCCGCCGCCGGTCAGCCGCCGGTAGAAATCACGCGCGAAGCGATCGTCGGCGACGAAAACGTGCGCCTCGCCACCGAGGCTCCAGCCCAGCGCGGCACGCTGCCCGCCACTGGCGCATGCCAGTAGACCGACGACGAGAAGCACGCTAGCGTTGGCGCGATGCAAGACGCGAAAGATATCACCATCATCGGCGCCGGTCCGACCGGCCTGTTCGCGGCGTTCTACGCCGGGATGCGCGGCGCGTCGCACCGCTTGATCGACAACCTCGATCAGGTGGGTGGTCAGCTGACCGCGCTCTATCCCGAGAAATACATCTTCGACGTGGCCGGCTTCCCGAAGATTCTCGCCAAGGACCTCGTCAAAGGGATGGCCGAGCAGGGCCTGCAGTGGAACGGGCCGGTCCATCTTGCGCAGAAAGTCATCGGGCTGAAGCGCACACACGAAAACGCCAAGCCGCTGTTCACGATCGTCACCGACCAGGACGAGTACCCGGGCCGCTCGGTGCTGATCGCGGGCGGCATCGGCGCGTTCACGCCACGCAAGCTGCCCCTCAAAGACGTAGATCAGTGGAACGAAAAGGGACTGCACGATCGCGTCCTGAACCCACAGGCCTTCGCCGGCAAGCGGATTCTCATCGTGGGCGGCGGCGATTCAGCCTTCGACTGGGCCGTCAACCTCCAGGGCATCGCCAAGTCGATCGTGATGATCCACCGGCGCGACGGCTTCCGCGCCCATCAGGCGACGGTCGATCAGGTGCAGGCGTTGTCCGCCGCCGGCAAGATGCAGCTGCGGACGTTCTGGGAGCTGAAGGAGATCGCGGGTTCGAGCCGCATCGAGCGCGTCACGATCTTCAACAACAAGACCAAGGAGGAAGAGACGCTCCCGATGGACTGCGTCATCCCGCAGCTCGGATTCATCTCGTCGTTAGGAGCGATTGCGGAGTGGGGGCTCGAAATCGAGAAGGGCGACATCAAGGTCGCGCCGACGATGGAAACCAACATCCCCGGCATCTACGCGGCCGGCGACATCACAACCTATCCGGGAAAGCTCAAGCTCATCGCGACGGGCGTCGCCGAAGCCTGTATTGCCGTCAATCACGCCGTCCACTTCTTGAATCCGTCGGCGAAGTTCATGCCTGGCCATAGCTCGAACATGGCCATCTTCGGTCAGAAAGAAGACTAGCGCGCCAGCTGCACCACCACCGAATCGATTTGGGCCAGCATCTGCCTCGTCGGAACGTCATGCGCGTTCGCCTGAATCGAAAAAGTGATCACCCGCCCATCGGCCTTCTCGATGTAGCCCGACAGCGTATTCACGCGATTGATCGATCCCGTTTTTGCGCGCACATGCCCCTCGAGCGGCGTTCCGGCAAAGCGCTTGAGCAGCGAGCCGCGCTGCTGGGCGTGCGGCAACCCGGCCAGAAACGGCGCCCGCCGGGGATGGCGGTACATGTAAGCCAGCAGCTGCACGAACGCGTGCGGCGTCACGAGATTGCCCGCGGCCAAGCCTGAGCCGTCCTCCAACGAAAATGCGGTCGAGTCGATTTTCACGGAGTCGATGAGAAACCGCTTCTCGACGTCGAGACCCTTTGTCCAGCTTCCGGTATCGCCCACTGCACGCGCCAGCACCTTGAGCAGCATCTCGGCGAACCAGTTCTGGCTGCTGTTCAGAATCGGGAAGACGATGTCTGGTAACGGGCGACCACGGTATTCCACCAGTGCGGGTGGGCTGGGGGGGCTGGGGGGGCTGCCGCAGCACCGCAGCGTGCGGTAGGCCATCGAGTCGGTCGTGCTGGCGGCGCCGCCGCCGATCGAGATTCCCTTCCTCCGTAACGAGATCTCGAGCGCCCGGGCGGCGTACAGGTTCGGATCGGGCAGCGCGAAGCTCTCGATCCAGGGCGACCTGCTCAACGACACCGTGCCCTCAGCCCAGATGTCGAGCGTGCCGGGTTTGCGGAAGAAGTTGTCCCCGATCGTCGTGGACGAATCGGCTGCCACCGTGCGGGCCCGATTCTCGAACGTGAACAGAGTCAGATCGGGGCTCCATGTGATCACCGGCGGGGCATCGACGAATGCCCCGGGCGTGATCTGGAAATCGACACTGTTGTCGTGAAATCCCAGTCCGGAGATCGGCGCGGCGTACCACCAGTTGAGATCGAACGAGTTCCAGCTCGGATGCGTCAGGATCGGCTCGAAATACGAGCCATCGCCGACGATCCTGCCCGTCACACGTCGAATCCCGTGCGCGTGCAGCGAATCGGCGATCGCGTCCACCACGGTCCACGTCGAGTCGCAGCCGCCCGGCGCGAGCGTATCGACCGTGTAGCAGCGCTGCGACCAGGTCGGGTCGCCGCGTCCGTACAGAATGAGGTCGCCCTGCAGCACGCCGTTGGTGATGGTCCCGTTGGCGTAGACGCTGGTGCCTACGCGATAGTCGGCGGGCAGCAAGACAGTCGCCGCGGCCGACACGACGAGCTTGGTATTGCTGGCCGGCACCGAGAAGCGATCCCCGTTGCGACTGAAGAGTACGCGTCCCCGGTCGTCCTGGGCGAAGACGTTCCACGTAGCGCGGTCGAACGGCGGTTGGTCGAGCAGTCGCGTGAGGCGCTGCTGCAGCGAACCCCCCCCCCGGCTTTGCGCATCGAGGGAGACTGCGGCGCTAATCGTAAGCGACGCGAGGATCAGCTTTCGCATAGAGCACGTCGGTGAGAAGGTTGACCAGCACGAAGATCACGGACAAAAAGAGAATACTTCCCTGAACCGCGGGCAGATCACGTTTCTGAATGGCCAGCAGCACATATCGTCCTACCCCGGGCCAGGAAAAAATCGTCTCAGTCAGGATGCTGCCCGTCAGGTAGTTGCCCACGTCGAGGCCGAGCACGGTGATGATCGGCAGCAACGCGTTCCGCAATGCATGCCGGCCGATGACGCGTCGTTCTCCGAGCCCCTTCGCCCGAGCGGTGCGCACGAAATCGGACGGCAGGATCTCGAGCATGGCGCCGCGCGTCATGCGGGCAAGAAAGGCAATCGAGCGCGTGCCGAGCGTAAGCGCCGGCAGCACGAGAAACGCGAGGCCGCCGTACCCGGAGGGCGGCAGCCACCGCAGCGCGACCGCGAAGAGCAGGATCAGCAGCAGCCCGACCCAATAGACGGGAAACGAGACGCCGACGTAGGCGATGAGCATGCTGAACCGATCGACCCAACCGCCCGGGCGGATCGCCGCGAGCACGCCCAGCGTGATGCCGCAGGTCGCCGCGAGCAGCATGGCGGCGCCCGCGAGCTGCAGCGTCTTGGGAAACCGCTCGGCAAGATCGCCGAGGACCGGGCGCTGCGTGATGTAGGAGCGGCCCAGATCGCCCCGTACGACGCCCCAGAGATAGTGCCCGAACTGCACGGGAATCGGCTCGTCCAGATGCAGCTCCCCGCGCAGCCGGGCGATCGTGGCGGAGTCGGCGCGCTCGCCGACCATCTCGGCGACGGGATCGCCGGGGACGACGTTCAGCAATAGAAAGGCGACGACGAGAACACCCAGCAACGTGGGGATCGTCGCCAGCAGCCGCCTACCGACGAGCCGCAACACGAACCTTGGTCCAGCGCTGCCCGTTGAAGATCACCGGAACGTCCCAGCCCCCCCCCTCGATGGAGGGATGCTGGGCCCAAAGGTCCACGGGAAACCAGAGGTAGATCCATGGCGCCGCCTGATGGACCCGATCGTCGATCCGCCGGTACAGCGCTTCCCGGGCAGCCTGGTCGACCGTGCGACGCGCAACCAGGATGAGCGAGTCGGTGACCCGATCGCTATAGAAGGAATAGTTGCCACCGGGGCCGACGCTGGCGCTATGGAAGAGCGGATAGAGGAAATTGTCCGCATCCGGATAGTCGGCCCACCAATCGAGCACCGCCATGTCGGTGTCGCCCTTGCGCACCGCCTCGCGCATGCTGGAAGCGTCGCGCGAGACGATCTCGATGCGGATTCCTACCGCGGCGAGCTGCGCCTGAATTGCCTGGGCGACCCTTCCGAGCTCCACATTCGTGCCCGACCGCCACAGCTGGAGCGCAAAGCCGTTTTCGTAGCCTGCGGCGCGCAGCAGGCGGCGTGCTTCGGTCGTGTCGAAGGAGTAGGGCTGCCGGCTGGCGTCGCTTCCGCCCAACGCGGGAGGGATCGAGCCCGCCGCAGCGACGCCGCGGCCGTTCCACACGGTGCGGAGGATCTCGGGCACGTTGACCGCGTGATTGATCGCGCGCCGCACGTTGGGATCGCGTAGCGGACCGCGGCGGTTATTGAGCGCGACGTAGACATCGCGGAGCGCCGGCTTGCGCTTCAGCCAGCCCGGGTGCTCCTGCTCCCATTTCGCCGTCTCCCCGAAGGGGATCTCGGCGACGGAGATTCGTGCCGCAAGGAACTCAGCCGCGCGTGTGAGCGGCTCGGGAACGATACGAACGGTGAGTGATTCACTCAGCGGCGCTCCGCCCCAGTAGCTCGGATTCCTCGCAAAGCGCAGGTAGTCGTCGTGTTGCCACGCGACGAAGCGCCACGGCCCCGTGCCGACGGGCTGTTGGCCGAAGTCGGCGGGAACCGACGACGGCACGACCGACGCAACGGGCATCGCGAGGAATTTGGGAAAAATGGCCAGCGGCTCGGTCAGCGTGAATGCCACGGCCGTATCGCCCAGGACCTCGATGCCGCGCACGTCCCGCGCGCGCCCGTCCGCAAAGTCTCCGGCTCCCGCGATCGGCAGCAACGGCCACACCCGCCCGCCGTGCGTCTGGGGGTTGAGGACGCGCAGGAAGGAGCGCTTGACGTCGGCGGCGACAAGGGGATGCCCGTCGTGAAAGCTGACACCCGGGCGGACATGGAAGACGTACCTTTGTCCCTTGCGATCTGCCGTCCAGTGGTCGGATAAGCCGGGGAGCAGCCGGCCATCGGCGTCGAACTGGGTGAGCCCGTCGAACAGCAGCGTCACCATCTCGCCCGTAGGTACGTCAGTGGAGAGCGCCGGGTCGAGCGAGCGGGGATCGTATGTCTCGTAGTAGACGGGCCCCCGGGCCTGATCTCCGCCGCCCGACTGACTGCGACAGGCGGCGAGAATACACAGGAACAGGGCGCTCTTCGCGGTGTCGAAAAGGTTGACAGTGCGGAGCAAGTGTCGCAACATAGCCGACATTGGCAAACCACGTCAATTGCGCGTCATACCCTGCCTGTTGCTCGCCGCCGTGGCGGCGACAACCGTCCTCACCGCTCAAGAACCGGAGCGGGTAGTTCGGGGCCTGTCGTTCGTCGGTAACCGAGCGCTCGATGACTACACGCTGGAGAGCGCTATCGCCACCACAAAATCGAGCTGGTGGGCCCGCAGCCAGTTCGTGCGCTGGCTTGGGTTGGGCGAGAAGCGCTACTTCAACGAGGTCGAATTCCGGCGCGACGTGGTCCGCCTGATTCTGCTCTACCGCCAGAGCGGCTACATGAACGCGGTCGTCGACACGTCGGTGCGGCGCACGGCGCGCGACGTGTATGCCACGTTCCGGATTCATGAGGGCGACCCGGTACGCGTCGCCCGGCTCGATGTGCGAGGTCTGGACGGCATCTTCGACGTCGAGAAACTGAAACGCGACCTGCCGCTCCAAGTCGGAGATCCTTTCAATCGCTTTTTCATGCAGGCATCGGCCGATACGATTGTGGCGCGGCTGCGCACCAATGGATTCCCGTACGCCGAGGTGCTGCGAAACTTCGATTCGGAAGCGGGAATCCTGAAGGCAGAAGTCGAGTTCGATGCGCAACCGGGGCCGCGCATGCGCATCGGCGAGGTGCTGATCCACGGGCTCCGCGACGTGGATACGGGTACCGTGCGTCGCGTCATGTCGGTGCGGCCCGGGAACTCATTCAACCAGGAAGCCTTGTACCAGACGCAGCGCGACCTCTACGGGATGGGTGTGTTCAGCTCGGTCAACGTCGTGCTGCTGGATTCCGTGGCGCCCCAGGAGACGGTGCAGCGCGACTCCACGGTGCGTACCCTGATCCAGGTGCAGGAAGGTCCTGCCCACCAGGTGCGCGCAGGCTTCGGGTACGCCACGGTGGAGTGCTTCCGGGTGCAGAGCGGCTGGACGGCGCATGACTTCCTGGGCGGCGCGCGCACGCTCGATCTGTCGGCGCGGTTGTCGAAGCTGGGCGCGGGCACGCCCGAGCACACGACGGGATTCAAGCAGTTCTGTAACCCATTCGCCGGCACGTGGACGTTCGACACGCTCAACTACACGTTCGGCATTACGCTGCGACAGCCGGCGTTTCTATCGCGCTCGCACGTCGCCACGGTGGGTTTCGTGGCGGAGCGGCGCTCCGAGTTCGGGATCTACACCCGCGAGGCGATCGGCGGAAACGCCGATCTCACGTTGAACACCCGCGGGCGGCTCCCGGTCACACTCGGATACTCGTATGCCGTCGGGCGGACACTCGCGGCGGATGGGATCTACTGCAGTCTGTTCCGGCTCTGCGACGAGGTGAGCCGCAAATTTCTCCGCGACCGGCGGCAGTTCGGCGCGGTGACGATCAGTGTCGTGCGCGATCGGGTCAACAGCGTCCTCGATCCATCGGAGGGCAGTATCACGACCGCGACGCTCCTGCACTCGTCCCACGTCGTCGGCTCGCAGGCGCCCTACGAATTCAACCGGGGAGAGATCGAGGTCGCGAAATACTACCCGATCAGCCGGCGCAGCGTGTTCGCCTGGCGCCTGCGCGGCGGGACGATCTTGCCGCGCAACATTCAGCTCGGCGGGCAGACCGTTGCCTACGTGCCACCAGATCAGCGCTTCTACGGCGGCGGGCCGAACTCGGTGCGCGGCTACGGGCGCAACGAGCTGGGACCGCGCGTTTACGTCCTACACGACACCACGAGCCGCAATGCGATCGACTCCGCGGCCACCGCGCAGGCGGGTGAGAAGGTATTTCGCGGCGTCAGCGCGGCGCCCACCGGCGGCAACACCGCGATCATCCTGAATGCTGAGCTGCGCATTCCCTCGCCGATCTTCACGCAGCGCATGCGGCTGGGGCTGTTCGTGGATGCGGGACAGGTCTGGGAGCGCGGCGAGGAGCTCGTGACGATTCGGGGAATGCGGGTCACGCCGGGTGCCGGGGTGCGGTTCGCGACTCCCCTCGGGCCGGTGCGGATCGACGCCGCGTACAACGGCTATCCGGCGGAGCGCGGTCCGCTGCTCTTCGTCAACGATTCCACCGGCACGGTGACGCAGATCCGGCCATCGTACCCGCCGCTGCGCGCCCAAAGGTCATTCTGGCAGAAGGTCGTGGTGCAGGTTGCCGTCGGGCAGGCTTTCTAGATGCGCCGCTCGCTGGGTGTCGCGCTCTGGTCGCTGGCGGGACTGCTCGCCTGCTTCCTCGGCGCGCTCAACGCGCTCGTCGGGACGCACGCTGGTCGCACACTGCTCGCGCGCGTGGCGAGCTCGGTGGTCGAAGGCGCGGTGTCGGGCTCGATCGAGGTCGGCGAGGTGCGCGGCTCGCTGTTCACCGGTGTCGTGCTCACCGACGTACGGCTGCTCGATCCCGATTCGACTCTGGTCGCCTTCCTGCCGCGGGCCGAGCTGGGCTACAACCCGATCGACTTCGCCGCCGGCCGCGTCGTGTTCATGGAAGTGCGGCTCGATCGACCGGTCATCAACATCGTGCAGCACGCCAACGGGAGGACGAACTTCGACGAGCTGTTGCGCCTCGGTGAAAAAGACACCGTCACGGTGAAGCCGCTCGGTCCCGCGGGACCGCGCTCACTCATTCTGCTCCGCAACGTGCAGATCCAGGACGGCTCGCTGACGCTGCGACTGCAAAAGCACGGCGAAATCAGCAGCGCCAACGAGGAAATCGAGTATTCCGGTGAAGACGGCCGCTACCGCGTCCGCCGGTTCGAGCATCTCAATGCCCGGCTGGCGGCGATGCGCATCCAGGCGCCGCGCGAAAAGGGCATCCGCATCGACGTGTTGCGGCTCGCGACCGAGAGCAGCGACCCGAAGGTGTCCATCGCCGACGTGGTCGGCCGGGTGACGATCGACGGGCACACGCTCGACGTGGATCTGTCGCGCGTGCGCTTCCCCGCCACCCAGTTCAGCGCGCGCGGCACGGTACAATGGCCGCGCGACACGCTGCTCTGGAACCTCGTCATGCGCGCCGACTCGGCGACGCTGACCGACATCCGGTTCCTCGATCCACGGTTTCCCGAGAACGCGGTGCTGCACGGCGGCGTGACGCTTGCCTCACATGGGGGTCGCCTGCTCGAGATCCAACTGCGGCCGCTCGACCTCACGTTTGGTCAAGGCCGGCTCACCGGACACGTCACCGCGTTCAGCGCCGCCGACTCCGGACTCGTGGCGCTGCGCCAGGGCGACCTGGTCGCGCACGATCTCTCCCTCGATTTCCCACGAGTCTACATCGGCGCGCTGCCGTTCTACGGGCGACTGACCGGACAGACGATCGTCGACGGGCCGATGAGCGCGCTCAAGATCGAGACCGCATGGTCGTTCCGGGATTCGCTCCTCCCGAAATGGCCGGAATCCCAGATCCACGGGAAGGGAGAAATCAATCTCGCTGGGAGAGACCTCGCGTTTCAGCCGTTCGCCGTGGAGGCGGGCCGCATCGACATCGGCACGGTGCGGCGGCTGGTGCCGGGCTTCAATCTCCAGGGCGAGCTCGATGCCACCGGCACGCTCACCGGCACGCTCAAGAATGCGATGTTCAGCGGAACGTTGCGGCATCACGACGCCGATCGGCCGGCGAGCGTCCTCCGCGGCGTCGTGGGGCTCGATGTCCGTACGGACGTGTTGGGCGTGTTCGCCGATGTGCGCGCCGATTCGCTGTCGCTCGACGGCCTGACCGGCCGCATCACCGCATTCCCGCTGCGGGGCACACTCTCTGGTACGATCCGCATGAACGGCGACCTTACAGGCGTCGAGACGCATGCCGACCTCGCGATGCTGGGCGGTGGAGGTGCGGTGCGCGGCGATGGGACGCTGCTCCTCGGGGCGCGGGAGGTGCACCCCGGATTCGGCGCCCGCGGCTTCACGCTGCATGCTCAAGACCTCAACCTGCAGCGCTGGCTGACCCGCGCCGGCGCGCCGCCGTCACGGCTTACGTTCACCGCCACCGGAACCGTCGCGGCGGACAGCGTCACGAAGCCCATCGGCCAGCTCTCCGTGATGCTGGCCCCGTCGTTGTTCGCCGGCACGATCATCGACAGCGGCGCCACCAAGTTCCGGTTCGCGGAAGGGCGGCTGTATGTGGACTCGGTGCGGCTGCAGCAACCGGGGCTGTTTACGAGCGGCCGCGGATCCCTGGGATGGCAACGGCCTGACAACGGCACCCTGACAGTCGATTTCGACGCCGACAGCCTCAGCGTGCTCGATTCACTCGCGACCTGGTTCGCCGGCCCAAACGTGGCCACCGCGTCGAGCGAGACGAAACTCAAGGGCTCCGCCCGGGTGCGGCTGACGCTGGACGGCGCGCTCGACTCGCTGTCCATCGGCGGCGACGCCCGCGTCCTGGACCTGCAGTGGCGTGGATGGCGGATGCCAAAAGGCGAGGGCACGATCGCGTATCAGCCGGGGCCGGTCCCGCGCTTCGACATCGACGCGAGCATCGATTCGCTCGGTTACGGGCGATTCGGGTTCGGCGCCGCCGCCGCCCATGCGCGCGGCACGCGCGACTCGCTCACCTGGTTTGCGCGCTCGCGCGTGGGCGACCTGGGAGCGTTCCTGGCAGGCGGCCGCTACGCTCGGCCAGGCGAGCGTGGTACGCAGCACGCCGTCGTGGACTCGCTCGCCCTGCTGCTGCCGAGCGGTGTGTGGTTTCTCGAGCGCCCGACGGCGCTGGCATTCGGCGATTCCATGCTGCACGTGGATTCGGCATCGCTCAAGAATTCCGCTGGTGCGGGTCGCCTCACCGCAAGCGGCGATCTGCCGACCCGGGGTCCGATCAATGCTCGCGTCTCCCTGGACAGCTTCCCACTCACCGGCATCTACGCGCTCATGGAGAGCGACACGGTGGGCGTCGCGGGCGCCGTCACCGCCACGGTCGCGGCCGGCGGCACGCGTGCGAACCCGTCGTACAGCGGGTCGTTCGCATTCTCGAACGCGTCGTTCGGCTCGTTCCGCGCGCCGTTCATGGACGGGATCGTCGACTATGGCAGCCGCAGGCTGAACGGCGAGGTACACTTGTGGCGGTCGGGCCAGCAGGTCTTGAACGTCACGGCCCACCTTCCCCTAGACCTGGCGCTCGTTCCCGTCGCCAATCGCCAGCTGCCGGACACACTCTCCGTGCAGGCGCGCGCCGACAGTGTCGATCTCGGGGTGCTGGCGGCGGTCACGACGACCGTGCAGCAGGTCGAAGGTGTGTTCACGGCCGACCTCGGCATCGGCGGCACGTGGGAGGCGCCGAGGTTGCGTGGCGGGCTCCAGATCGGCCATGCGGCCGCCACGATCCCCGCGCTGAGTGTGCGCTACACCAATCTGAACGGCAGCCTGTCGCTGCGGGGCGACACGATCCGCGTGGACAGCATCACCGCAACGAGTGAACGCGGCCACGCGGAGCTGACCGGGTTCATGCGGCTCGAGCGGCTCACCAAGCCGGTGCTCGCGCTGAACATCACGACGTCAGAGTTCAAGGCGCTGGATCTGCGCGGTTATCTCGCCCTTACCGCGAGCGGTCGCGTGGCCCTGACGGGCCCTGTGTTCGGCGCGACGCTCACGGGGCGCGGCACCGTCACGGAGGGCGTGCTGCACTTTGCCGATCTCGTCAACAAGCGCGTCGTGAACCTCGACGAACCGTGGGTGCAAGATCTCATCGACACGTCGCTGATCCGCACGCAGCGGCTCGGCCCGGAGTTCCAGAGCCTCTTCTTCGACAGCTTGCAGGTCAGAAACCTGCAGCTGACGATGGGCGAGGATGTGTGGCTGCGGTCGAACGAAGCGAACATCCAGCTGTCGGGCTCGGTCGCGGTCAACAAGGTTCGCAACAACTACATCCTGAGCGGCACGCTGCAGGCACCGCGCGGCACGTACCGGCTGATCATCGGGCCGGTGACGCGCGAGTTCGTCGTCAGGCGTGGGACGGTGCAGTACTTCGGCACGCCCGATCTCGATGCGGCGCTCGATATCGAAGCGAGCCACGTGGTGCATCCGTTACCGGGGCCGGGGCAGCCGCCGGAGATCACGGTGCTCGCCCACATCGGTGGCACACTGCGGTTGCCGCGGCTGCGGCTCGAGGCGGAGCACGCCGATTACTCGCAGGCCGAGCTGCTCTCGTATCTGATCAGCGGCAAGCCGTCCTTCGAGCTGAGCGGCGGGCAGGGCGCCTATGTCCGCGGCGTCGCGGCGTCGCTGCTTGCGGGTGAGCTGGAGCGCACGGTGGTGTCGGATCTGGGCGTGCCGCTCGACTACTTCGAGATTCGCCCCGGTGATCCGAACAACCCGTTCTCCGGCGCGCAGCTCGCGGCGGGATGGGCGATCGGGGCCAAGACGTTCCTCGTGCTCAACGCGGGCTTCTGCCAGGGCAACCGCCAAACGTCGCGGTTCACGAACAGCCTCGGCGCCACGCTGCAGTTCCGGTTCAGTCCGGAGTGGCGCACCGAGGCGAGCTTTGAGCCGGTGCGCAACTGCGCCGTCGGCGACCTTTACGTCAATACGACGACCATCCCGCGCCAGGTCGGCTTCGACGTCTTCTGGGAGCGGCGCTACTAGATGACGCGCGCGCTGCTGATCACCAATCCCTTCGCGGCGCGCGCCGACGCCCGGGCCGTCACGGCGATCCTTCAGATCCTGGGTCGTGGTGGCTGGAACGTGGATCTCCGAACCATCACCGGTCCCGGCGACGCCCGCCGCATCGCCGAGGAGTCGCTCAGCGAAGGACTCGACATCCTGGTGAGCCATGGCGGCGACGGGACTGCGATGCAGATCGCGGCCGGGATCGCGGGGTCGGGAATCGCGCTGGGCGTCGTGCCCGGCGGCACGGGGAACGTGCTCGCGGGCAACCTGCGGCTCCCGCGCTCGACGACCGGGGCGGCGCGGGCGTTGCTGAAGGCCCGCGCGCAAGCGATCGATCTCGGCGTCGTGCAGCGTTCGGACGGCGCGCACTATTTCGCCGTCGCCGCGGGAACGGGATTCGACGCCGCATTAATGGCCGCGACCGGCCGACAGGAGAAGCGCCGGTGGAAGCTCGCTGCTTACCTGGCGCGGGCGGCTCTCACGCTGCCCTCGGTGCGCAGTGCCCCGCATCGGGTCACCGTGGACGGCACCCTGCACGAAATCCGCGCGGCCATGCTCCTGGTGCTGAACTGCGGCAAGCTGCCGCCGGGGTTTCTCAATCTGCGCCACAATCTCGCCCCCGATGACGGCTGGCTTGATGTCGTCGCGCTCGAAGCGGACGGTGCGTTTCAGGGCGCGAGCGCGGTGATCGAGCTGCTGCTCGGAAACGGCAAGAGCGAGGGGAAAGGACGGCGTGTCTGGTGGGCCCGTGGACGCTCGGTACGCGTCGAGGTGCCTGATGATGCGCCGCGGCCGGTGCAGCTCGACGGTGAGCTGACGGGCGAGACGCCGTTTGAAGCGCGGCTGCTGCCGGGGGCGCTCACAGTGTTGGTCGGACCCGCATTCAAGGCTCATCATGGCTGATACGCTGCTGCTTGTGGACGATGACGCGAGCGTGCTGCGCGCCATCGGCGACTACTTCGAGCGCATCGGCTACGAGGTCTGGCGCGACGGCACCGGCGAGCAGGCGTTGGAGACGTTCCACCGCGTGCGTCCCGACGTCGTGCTCCTCGACCTACATCTCCCCGACTCGAGCGGGCTTGTCGTGCTCGAGCGGCTGCGGCGGGAAGGTGCGGCGGTGATTCTGCTGACGGGCCAGGGCGACATCGAGACTGCCGTGAAAGCGATGCAGCTCGGCGCCGAAAACTTTCTCACCAAACCCGTCGACATGACGCATCTGGCGGCCGCGATCGCGCGCGTCGCCGAGAAGGTGCGGCTGTCGCGGCAAAACGCCCGGCTCAGGGCGCTCGATCACGAAGCCGAGGGCATCGGCTCGCTGGGCGTCTCGCCCGCGATGCAGGCGCTGGCGCGCCAGATCGAGCTGCTGTCGGCGAGCGAGCGGTCGACCGTTTTGTTGCAGGGCGAGAGCGGGACGGGGAAGGGGTGGGTCGCACGCGTGATTCACAATCTCTCGCCCCGCTCCAGCGGGCCCTTCGTCGAGGTCAACTGCGCCGGCCTGTCCGCGACGTTCCTCGATTCTGAATTGTTCGGACACGAGAAGGGCGCGTATACCGACGCGAAAGAACGGAAGGTGGGCCTGTTCGAGCTGGCCGATCACGGCACGATCTTCCTGGACGAGATCGGCGAGCTGTCGCCGGAGCTCCAGCCGAAGCTGCTCAAGGTCCTGGAGACGAAGAAATTTCGCCGGCTGGGCGGCACCCGCGAGCTGAGTGTGGATGTGCGTCTGATTGCGGCGACGAACCGCGATCTCGTGCGGGAAGTCGAGGGGGGGCGGTTCCGCGAAGATCTGTATTACCGGCTGAACGTCATGCCGCTCATGCTCCCGCCGGTGCGCGACCGCTCGCGGGAGGATCGGCTCGACCTGATCAGGCGCATCATCTCCGACTTGAAGACGCAGCTGCCGGGGTGTCCGAGCGAATGCACCACGGACGTGCTGGATCGGTTGTTATCGGCCGCGTGGCCGGGGAACGTGCGCGAGATGCGCAACGTGCTCGAGCGATCGATGATTCTGGGACGCGGCCAGGCGACGATCGGGATCGAGCAGCTGCCGCCCGATCTACGGCAGCGCGCCACGACCGACCGGCGTTACCTGGCGCAGTCGCTGTCGGAGGTGGAGCGGCACCACATCGAGCGCACGCTGCGGCATCACGGCGGGAACCGCACGCGGGCCGCGCTCGAGCTGGGGATTTCGCGCGCCACCCTGATCAACAAGATCAAGGCCTACAGCCTGAACCTCTAAGCCACAAGGATCGCGATTGCCGACAGGATCGCGATCACTCCAAATCCCACTCCCGGGCGCGGCCCGAAGTATTTGAATCCGAGCAGCGACGTCAGCGCCATGCTCGCAACGACCGCCCAGGCGACCGGCAGCACGGCGTGAATTTGGGTCGCGTCGAGGCCTCCCAGCACCCATAGCACGACGATCGGGACGAGTAAAGCCGCGCTCACGCACAGTCCATTCCCGAGCCAGAAGGCGAACCACGTCGTATGTGCGCCTTGCCATTTGAAGTGCACAGACTTCATGTCCGCAAAGACGCGATCGGCCTCAGGTCCAGCCGTCGGGCCGCGGCGCGCGGTTCCCAGCATCCCCCCGAACGTGTGGCCGAGTGTCGCCAAGAGCAGAAGCGCGGCGCTGATGCGATACAGCATCGATCGCTCCTTGAAGAAGCGCTATCTTGAAGTCATGGAGAAACCGAAACTCAAAGAACACGATGGCATGCAGTGCCGGTCCTGCGGGAATGAAGAGCGGGCGTCCGAAGGCTATCCCTGCGCGGACTGCGGCACCTTCATCTGTCTGATCTGTACGTTCCGCGGCGTCACGCGCTGCAAGGCGTGCGAGGCAAAAGCCAAAGCCGCGAAAGCCTAGGCCCCCGCTCTCCGGCGCTTCAATTCCAGCGCGAGCTCTTCGCGCGGCGCGCCGAGCTCCTTCGCCAGCTTGCTCAGCGCCGCTTCGGTGCCCTCCCAGTCGCGAGCCGCCGCCAACGCGTCGAGTGCTACTTCTTCGATGGCCACTGACCGCTCTTCGAGTTCGCGCGTCCGCACCGCGACCTCGCGCGCCAGCCACTGTTCCAGCTCGCGCCGGTCCACTTCCAGCTGGCGCTGCCGCAATGCATGCTGCAACGACAACTCCAGCTCCTCGAGATCGACGGGCTTGATGAGATAGTCGTACGCGCCGAGCTTGAGGCACTCGATCGCGGTGCGCGGCTCGTCGATCGCCGTGAGCATGAGGACCGCGAGATCGGGGTCCTGGGCGAGCACTTTCGGGAGCAGCTCCACGCCGCTGGTTTCCGGCATCCGGATGTCGCACAGCATCGCGTGCGGATGGTGCGCCGGGAGCAGCTGCAGCGCCTCTTTCGCGTTCGACGCCGCTTGCACGTCATAGCCCAGGCGAGTCAAAAACCGAGTCAGCGCCTGCCGGATGCCGTCTTCATCGTCCACCACCAGCACGCTCGTGCGATCCCCGGCAGCGGGGGGGGGCACTTTGGGAGATGTCATGGCCGTCAACGTTGCCGACGTTATCTTGGCGCGTCAATGAGCACATCACGCACGAATCTCGCGGCGGTCCCCGGCATTACCGTCGGGCATACAACCATCGAAGCGCACGGCACCGGCTGCACCGTGGTGCTCGCGCCGGAAACAGGGATGCGGGCCGCGGTCTGCGTGCGCGGCCGCGCTACCGGAACGCGCGAGCTCGACGTGATGGATCCGCGCCACCTCGTCGAGCGCATCGACGCGATTCTCTTGACCGGCGGCTCCGCGTTGGGGCTCGGCGTTGCGGACGGCGTGATGCGCTGGCTGCGCGAGCGTGGGCGCGGCCTTCCGGTGGGCGACATGGGTACGATCCCCATCGTTCCATCCGCGGTGATCTTCGACCTCGGCAATTCCGGAAAGCCTCTCGGCTGGCCCAGTCCCGATGACGCCTACCGCGCCTGTACCAACGCGACCGCCGACTACGCCGAGGGATTGGTGGGCGTGGGGCGCGGCGCCACATGCGGGAAAGCGGCGGGAATCGAGAAGATGGTCCCGGCGGGGATTGGGTCTTGGGCGGCCAAGTTTGGTGACGTGATTGTATCGGCGCTGGTGGTCGTGAATGCCGTCGGAGATGTGAGAAACGCGCGTGGGGAGATAATTGCCGGCACCGTCGACAGCCTGCAGTACCTGGCCGCCGGTGGCGCGCCGCTCGGCGACCCGGAACGCCTGAATCGCAACACGACCCTCGCGGTAATCGCCACGAATGCGGACCTGGACCGCGTGCGGCTACAGGCGCTCGCGCAGTCAGGCAGCGATGCGCTCGCGCGGCGCATCACGCCGTACGGCACGTTGTTCGATGGCGACGTGATCTTCGCGGTCAGCACCGCCACCACAAAGCCGAAGTCCCCGATGCAGGTCGACGCGATTGCCGCCCTCGTCGTGCCCGAGGCGGTCGAGCGCGCGGTTCGCCATGGATAAGATCGAACGGGCGGTCGACGACATCCGGCGCAAATGGGTGCCCGACGGACGGCTCGGTGTGTTCGAGATCTCGCTTCTGCCGAAAGGTGTGGCCGGAGTGACGTCCAGCCGCGACGCGCGTGATGCGCTGCGCCGCCTCGCGGGTGACGAGGGACTCGTCGAAAAAGTGGAGTTCATCCCGGACGGCGTCGTCGCACCCGCCGCGATCGTCACCGCCGCGCTCGCGCCGCTGCTCGGCGAGCCGAAGGTCTCCGCGCCCCGCGTCAGCGAGGTCCTGCACGGCGAGGTCCTCGACGTGCTGGAGCAGCGCGACGACTGGCTGCGCGTGCGCGCGCCCGACGGCTACATCGCCTGGCTCAACGCGGGATACGTCGCGACGGGTCCGGCGGATTGGGCCGAAGACTGGGCTGAACGTGCAACAGCCCGCTCGCTCAGCGCCGACATTCTGACGACGGACGGGCGGCGCAGATTGCCGACGGGCGCGCGCGTTGCGCTGCGCCGCGGCGTGGTGGAGCTGGCCGACGGCCTACGCGGCGCGGTGGCGGCCGGAAACGTCCGCCGCGAGCAGGAACTGCGCGTGGAAGCGCGACATCTCGCGTTGCCCGAGCTCGCGCAGAAGTGGTACGCCGGCGCGCCCTACCTGTGGGGCGGACGCACCGAGTGGGGCATCGATTGTTCCGGATTGGCGCAGGCGGTGTTCGCCGGTCGTGGCATCAAGCTGCCGCGCGACAGCGATCAGCAGTTCGGCCAGGGGCAGGAGATCGCGATGTCGGTGGATGGCGCAGGTTACGAAGCCGGCGATCTGCTGTTCTTTGCGGAACGGGGTCGAGTGTCGCACGTGGCGTTCTGGGCGGGAGCGGGCCGGATCGTGCACGCGGCGCTGTCGCGGGGCGGAGTGGGAGGTGACCATTTGTTTGGTGATGAGCCGCGCATGATGCGGTTGAGGGAGAATCTGGTAGGGGTTAGACGGCTGTAGGGGCACGACATGTCGTGCCCCTACATATTTCCGTCATGCGTTTGATCCTCTTCGACATCGACGGCACTCTCCTCTGGACGAATGGTGCGGGTAGACGCGCCATTCATCGGGCGCTGCTCGACGAGATGGGGACCGCCGGCCCAATCGAGCGCTACCGCTTCGATGGCAAGACCGATCCGCAGATCGTCCGTGAGCTCCTGGAGCTGGCGGGACACTCTGAGTGCGGCTCGGACGACCGCATCACCGCGGTGTGCCGGCGCTATGTCGATCTGCTCACGGCCGAGCTGGCGAAGCCCACGCAGACAACCACGCTCTATCCCGGGATCAACGAGCTGCTCGCGGCGCTGGAGCCCTACGAAGCCGATGGCCGCGCGCTCGTCGGCCTGCTCACCGGCAACGTCCAGCACGGCGCGGCGCTGAAGCTGCGCTCGGCGGGCCTCGATCCCGCGCGGTTCGTCGTCGGCGCGTTCGGCTCCGACTCACACGCCCGAGCCGACCTGCCGGCCGTCGCGGCACGGCGCGCGGTCGAGCGCACCGGCCGGCGGTTTACGGGAGCCGACCTGGTCGTGGTGGGCGACACACCCGATGACGTCGCGTGCGCTCGCCCGATGGGAGCTCGTACTGTTGCGGTGGCGACAGGATCCTACGACACGGCGGCGCTACGGGCTGCGGGTGCAACGCACGTGTTCGAGAACCTGGGCGACACGCCAGCGGTGCTGCAAGCGCTGTTCTCGTGACGGTCGTGCGTGAGGAGCTCGAGCTCAAAACCCGAGTGGAGAATGCCGACGCGGTGCGAAGGTCGATCCTGGCAGCCGGCGCCGCGCTCGTCTACCGCGGGGCCATGATGGACCGGCGCTTCGATCGCAAGGGTCGCCTGGAACGACGGGACGAAGTCGTGCGCCTGCGGGTCTACCATCCGGCCGACAAGTCCCCCGAATGGGGCGTAGTGGGCTGGAAGGGTCCAGTACAACTCCGCGGCGAGTACCGACTGCGTGAAGAGTGGGAGTCGCGCGTGGACGACCCCAAAGCGGTGCTCGTTATCCTGCGGCACATGGGCTACAAGATCTCCCTGCGGGTGGATCGCGCCGTCGAGCAGTATCGCCTCGGCGACGCAACGCTGCGTCTCGAGTGGTACCCCTCGATGGATGTGCTCCTGGAGGTCGAAGGACAGCCCGACGCCATCGAACGCGCGGTGACGGCCACCGGCCTCGCGCGCGACGCATTCCTGCCCGAGTCGCTGCCGTATTTCACCGCGGCGTACGAGAAGCGTACCGGCCGTGTCGCGCGCGTGAGCCGGCTCAGACGTCGCGAATGAATCCGCCCCTGAAGCTGCTGATGCCGCTGCGGGTACCCGAGTTGGCGCCGTGTCTCGGGCGAATCATCGTCCCGCGTCGCCTGCTCGATCCGTGGGTGCCACTCGACGACATCCGTGAGGAGCTTGCGACGCGCGTGTTAGAGTTGGGAGGTGAAGGCCGCGCGGCCGCGGCGCGTGAAGCCGAAGGACAGGAGCGCACACGCACGCTCGAAGTGACTGGACGGCGCGCATGGACGGCTGCCTGGGACCACGCCGTACGGCGCGCCGCCGCCCGAGTCGCCGATGCGCTCGACGCCGAAATCACGCGCACCGCGCGGCAGGTACGGTTGCCGCGGCGCCGGCTGCGCCATCATCTGCTCACCAATGCCGAGAAGCGCGCGATTGTGGCGCGGCTGGGAACGGGCGGTGGCCCATTCGTCGCGGCGCTCGACGAGCTCGAAGCAGCCGCGGCGCGCGCGACCGACGCGTCGGTGCTCGACAAGGATGCGCACGCCACCTGGCAGGAGGCGCTCCGCAAAGTGGCGCGGCGGCTCGAGGCTGCATGGCTCGCGCTGGAGGCCGAAGTCGAAGCGGAGCGCGAGCGCTGGACTCCCGAGATCAATGCCCTAGCCGGTTGGCGGCCCTCGCTCTGGCCAATCTTCGTGATATGGATTCCGCTTGCCGCGCTCCTCATGTGGCTTGGATTGATCCTCGGCGGCTACCTGCCGGCCCCCGCATGGCTCGCGGCGCAACTGGGCTTCTAGTTCTGCTTCTGTTCGAGGCCGCTGCGGCCTCGGCACAGCTGCGCATCGTCGAAGTGCCGATCGCCGGACGGGCCAGTCTCGACTCGCTCGCCCGCCTCGGGTTCGAGGTTGCGGACGTGCGAACAATCGACGGGGAGGGGACGCAGCGCGCAGTGATCGTGGTGTCCCCGGAGACGGAATCGCTGCTCGCCCAACACGGCTTCAGAGCGGCGGCGCCCAGCGTCGCGCGCGTCACGACCGGAGCCGCCGCCGACACGTTCCGCATGTTCCATTCGTTCGACAAACCGGGCGACGGCATTCGCGCGACGCTCTCCGCCTGGGCTGCGGCCGACACGCTGATTCATGTGGATTCGGTGGGTGCGTCCTACGAAGGCCGCCCGATTGTCGCCGTGAAGATCGGACCGCCGGACGACTCGCCCAGCCGGCCCAACGTGCTGTTCCTCGGAACGCATCACGCCCGTGAGTGGATCTCGACCGCGGTCGCCATGAAGCTGATTCGCTGGCTCGCGGATTCGGGAGCGACGCTGGTCGCAGCGCACGACGTGTGGGTGATTCCGGTCGAGAATCCTGACGGCTACCAGTACACCTTCACGACCGATCGATACTGGCGGAAGAATCGCCGCCCCAACGCCAATGGCAGCTACGGCGTGGATCCGAACCGAAACTACCCCGCCTTCTGGGGAGTCGATGACGTCGGTTCGAGCAGCTATCAGTACGCCGAAACGTACCGCGGAACAAACCCGGGCTCAGAACCCGAGACGCAAGCGGTGATGGCGTTTCATGCCGCGCACCCGCCCGTGGTCTCTGTCTCCTATCACAGCTACAGCGGGCTCGTCCTGTACCCCTGGGGATTTCGCGCCGGCGAGCTCGCGCCCGACTTGCCGCGCTTTCAAGCGCTCGCCGGCACTGATCTCATGCCCGCCGTGAGCGACAGCGTCCCCGGCTCCTCGCTCGATCACTATCACCCCGGCCCAGGTTGGAATCTCTACACCACGAACGGCGAGTACACTGACTGGGCCTACCGCACTTACGGCACTTTCGCTTTTACGACTGAGCTGACGAGCGGCTGCTGCACGGGCGGGGGCGGCGTGTATTACGGCTTTGAATTCCCCGACGACAGCGCGCTGGTCGAGCGCGTCTTCCGCGACAATCTGCCGTTTGCGCGCGCACTGATCGCCGCGTCGGGCGATCTGGTGCGCTCGCCGGGCGTCACGGGGGCTGTTCCGGCGCCGCAGCGATTCATGTCGCTGTGG
>DATGVC010000226.1:0-2151 GCA_035300745.1 Gemmatimonadales bacterium
CGGTTCACCCTGAAGAAGGACAAGAGCGGCGTCGTGATCGTCGGTGTGGAAGGACAGCTCATCGTCGGTAACCGACAGGAGCTGAAGCAAAAAGTCCTCGAGGCGCTCGAGGAAGGCTCTCGCAAGTTTATTATCGATTTCTCCAAAACCGGATATATAGACTCCTCGGGGCTGGGGGTGCTCGTCTCCCTGTCGAAAAAGATTCGCGAGCAGGGCGGGGAGCTGCGCCTGGCCGGTCTCAACGCCGACCTCCAGACGCTCTTCGAGCTCACGAAGCTCGATACGCTGTTCGCCATCACTCGCACCGCCGAGGAGGCGCTCGCAGCGTTTTGAGTTTACGACTGGATGTGACCTCCGAGTCGATGAAGCTCGAGGTCCCTAGCGATCTCGGGATGGTCGGCGATGCCGTCGAACTGGTCGCCAGTCACCTTCCGCCCGGTACCCTGTCTCCCCGTCGCATCAGCTTCAATTTCCGCACCGCCCTCGCCGAAGCGCTCGGGAACGCGATTCGGTATGGGACGGGGGAAGATCCCGATCGCATCGTGCGCGTCCAGGTGAAGCTGGGGCGCGACTTCGTCCGCATTTTCGTGGACGACGACGGCCTCGGCTTCGATACCAGCCGCCTTCCCGATCCGACGCATCCCGACAACCTCGAGCGCGAGTACGGGCGCGGGTTGTTCGTCATTCGCCACCTGGTGGACGACGTCGCGTTCAACGAGAAAGGCAACGGCATCTGCCTGACGCTCCGAGCGGGGTGACACGGCTCGAGCGCCTGTTGCCGGCGCTCGCAGCGCTTTCCGGGACGACTCTGCGTTTATGGCGTGCCAAGACTCCCGGCGGGCGTCTGCTGCCGGTCGGTCGCGAGGAACCGATTTGGACACCGACGCCAAATGGCGGCGGCCGGCTCGAGACGCCTGACGGACCTGCCTGGTTCCAGCAAATCCCGTCCGTCAATGACACGTGGTTGGAGGTGAAGGGCGAGGGAGAGCACGGCGCCGTCGAGCTCGCCGAGGTGATCGGCGCGGTGATGGAGGCGGAGGAGGAAACGGGCCAGGTCGCGGCCGAGCTGTCTGGCCGTTACGAGGAAATCGACCTGATCTATACGATCAGTGAGATTCTTGGTCACACGATTCGGCTGGACGAAGCGGCGAACAGAATCCTGCGGGAAGTGTCGGCCGTCGTCCGCGCGCGGCGCGCGACGCTGCTGGTGCACGACCCGCGGGCGCACGTGCTCCGGCTCGTCGCGGCGCGCGGCGTCGAGCTCGGCGGAATCGAACCGGTCGAAGTGGACGATCCGAAGTCGATCGCGGCGCGGGTGTTTCGTGAGATGCGCACGATCAGCTACGACCCCCACGACCAGCGGGCGCAGAAGCCGCCGAACCCGATCGAGCGCGGCTACCGCGGTCATGCGTTTCTCTCGGTGCCCGTCGTCTACGCGTCGCCGGGTCGCGTGCCCACGCCGATCGGCGTGATTAATCTGACGGACCGGACGGGAGAGGACGCGTTCACCGCGGGCGACCGCAAGCTCGTCGCCGCCATCGCGAACCAGATCGGCGCGGCGATCGAGAATGCGCGCCTGGTGGAGCAGGACCTGAGCCAGCAGCGGGTGCGACGCGAGCTGGAGCTGGCGCACGACCTGCAGCTCAAGCTGCTCCCGTCGCCCGCGGTCGTCGCGGCCAAGGGCGACGTCGCGGCGCGCTGCCGCCCGGCGGAGTCCGTCGGCGGCGATTTCTATAATCTTCTCTCCCTACATGGCGAACGGATCGGGGTGATGATCGGCGACGTCTCGAGCCATGGGTTCGGGGCGGCGCTCATCATGGCGCTGGCGATGGCCGCTTCCGGTATCCACGCCGAGACGGCGGAGTCCCCGCACGAGGCGCTGCGCCGGCTCGAGATGTCGCTCGCCGAAGAGCTGGCCGAGACGGAGATGTTCTTGACGCTGTGCTATGCGGTTGCCGACCCGGCGAACCGGAAGCTCACGTACGCCAACGCCGGTCACCCGCACGCCTTCCTGGTGTCGACGGAGTCGGGGGCCATCACGCGCCTCGAAGCCACCCGTCCGCCGCTGGGCCTGGGCGACGGCGGCGAGGAGCGCGTGGTGCCGTTCGAGCGAGGCAAGGCGATTCTTTGTCTGTTCACCGACGGCCTGGC
>DATGVC010000227.1:0-20069 GCA_035300745.1 Gemmatimonadales bacterium
GCGGTAACCGTGTGCCGCCATAGTCCCGAGCGGCGCGCACCTTCCTCGCAGCGCTCCGCTGCCGTTTCCGCTTCCGACCCGCTGCCCAACGCTACGGCCAATCTGGCGATGCTGGAGTACGCCTCGACCGATGCGCGGGGCGAACCCAACGCTTCGAGCGGAGCCAGAGCCGCGCGGAGGCATCTGACCGACGAATCGAAGCAGGCGAGGTCATGGTACAAGTTTGCGAGGACCATGCGGCTGTGGCAGATCGCGCCCGGATGGCCGCAGCGCTCCGCAACTGCCACGGCTTCACTCAGGGTTCGCGTCGCGTCCCCGAACCTTCCCAAGCCCTTGTAGCAAATCCCCAGGGTGTTCAACACCAGGCGCAACTCCACCAGCAGCGCGAGCGATTCCAGAACCGGTTTCGCCTCGGTCAATCGTGCGACGCATTCGACGAGCTCGCCGCGCGTGAGTGCCCCGGTCCCAAGCGTGAGGTTAGCGAGGGCGACAGACTCGCGGGTTGCACCCGACGCGGCGATTCTGGCTGCCAGCGATTCGGCTTCCGCCCGCGCGTCGAGGTCACCGGCATCCAAACTGCCTTCGAATCGGATGTGGTTAGCTCGGACAAGGAACGAAGCTGCGTTGGCGCGCTCGGCCAGCACAATCGCCTCCTGCGCCGCCGCGATGATGCTCTCGTCGCCGCCCAGACGCGCGCGTTGCAGCGCCTCGGCACGCAGCAACGCCGCCAGCGCCAGATCGGTCGAGGATGCCTCCTCGGGCCGCCAGTCGGCCAAGGCGTCCAAGCCTCGCTGGTACTGACCCGCCGCGACCAGGGAATGCGCCAGCAGTAAGCGGAGTCTGGAACCAGGCGCCACCGCGTACGCCCGGAGCAAGCGTGTGAGCACGCGTTCGGCTTCCCGCGGAGCGCCTCGCGCAATCGCGAGCTCGGCTGCATGAAGCGCGGTGTCCATGGCTTGATGCTGCATGCCTGCGCAGCTGAAATGATGCACCAACTCGAGCATGGGCTGGAGGTGGTCCCGGTCCTGGGAGGCTGCCAGCAGCTGGGCGAGCTGCGCGTGGTGATACTTGCGCCGATCCTCCCCCATCGCATAGTACACATATGCCCGGTACAACTCGTTCTTGAACGACAACCGCCCTTCCTCCACACGACCAACCGCCCGCTCCAGCATCTCGACCGCCGCCCGCTCGACCACGCCGCCTTGGAGCCCCAGCAAACTCGCCAGTTCCGCGGGTGCCATTGCCCTGCCCGCGACCGCGAGCACCTGCAGTACGTGCTGCACGTCGGTCGAGAGGCCGCCGTATTGCCGGGCGAAGGCGGTGCGCAAGTCTTCCGGAGGTGTCCAAGAGATCACGATCGCGTCCCCCGAACTCTCGGCTGCAACCAGCGATTTCGCCTGGTGCCTTCGCCAATCCGCCAACAGCATCTCAATGTGATACGGATTCCCTTGCGCCAGGCGCACGATCGTCTCTCGGATCGGTGCGCTCACGTCCTCGTCAGCAACCGAGAGATCCCCGATCAGCATCACGGCCTGGAGTCGATCGAGGGGCTGTAGCTGAACGGTCTCCTGCCAAACCAGTCCCCCCCGCCCGGCCTCCTCGTGCCCCAACTCCGCCACGCCCGCGCGCGCTCCGGCTAGGATGAGCGTGGGCATCCGTTCTAGCCGCCGCGTGATGAGGAACAACACGTCCCGGCTCGCCGGATCGAGAAACTGCAGGTCGTCGAACGCCAGAAGCACGGGGCCGTTGTCCGCCACGGCTTCCATCATCCGGACGACGGCCTCGGCCACCCGCAAGCGAATCGACTCGGTGGGCGCCTCGGGCGCCTGGGGGATGCCGGGATAAATCGTCCTTAGGCTTGGACACACGCGGCTGGCCTCCGCCAGCCAGAGCGGCTCCGTTCCACCGGCCGCCGGATCGCGTCCCAAAGTCGTGATGAGCTCCGAGACGGTGGCGTAGGGAATGCCCTGGCCGATTTCCTGACACGACACCACGAACACGGGCCACGCGCGTGCCTCGAGTGACGTGGCGAACCGGCGGATCAGCGAGCTCTTCCCGATGCCCGGGGCGCCGGTGACCAGACACGTCTGGTAGCCGGCTGCAGCAACGCGACTCCACGTCGCTTCGAGTTGCCCCAGCTCCACCTCGCGGCCAACGAAGAGACGTGGTCGGGTGAGTCGCTCCGGGAGTGGTGACGTCTGCGCCGCTCCGCTGGGTCGCTCGCCGCGCTCCAACCGCCCCAGCAGCCGAGCGATCTCGGGGTTTGGGTTGGTTCCAAGCTCAGCCTGGGCGCGGCGGACGTGATCCTTGAGCAGCCGCACCGCGGCCACCGTATCCCCGTCGAGCAGCGCCTGCTCGGCGAGCGCGGAGACCGCGTCGGTGCAGAGCGGGTCGACGTCGCTCAGCGCCGTCGCGAGATGGTGCGTCTCCGACAGATCGCCACTGGCCCGCGCTTCCTGGAGTGCGGCTCGGAGAGCATCTCGCGCCTGGGCCTTGAGGCGGACCCGCGCACCGTCCACCCAGTGGGCGAATTGCGTCCCGGCACACTCGTCGAGCCCCTGCAGCGGTTCTGCTACACGCACCGTTGCCACTTGACCGTGGCGCAGCGCGGACAGCTCCGACGACAGCTCCGCGAGTAGCCGCACGTCCTGCTCTCGGCCGGTCACGGCGCCGGTGCCCAGGTGAGACCGAATGGCAAGCAGGGCTTGCGACAACGAATGCCGTCCTTTCTCGGGCGGAACTTCGGGCCATAGCAGATCGACCAGCCGATCCCGCGGGATCGACTGCGTGCGTCCCTCGAAATACAGGTAGAGCAGAACGGCCAGATGTTTCTTGGTACGGAAGTGGACGGGCGAGTGGCCGCCACCCACGAGCTGCGGGGATCCGAAAACCTTGAGCTCAAACACTCCTAAGCCTCTCCGGAACAACGTGTTGAGATCTTGCTGAGGTTGGATGGCCACGTTGCTGCTCGTCTAAGCTACGGCCGGGCGTGCGGCGACGTTAGGGCCGACTGCGGCCCGGTCACTGACGCTTCCACTCAGGAAGGGGGTGACGCTCGATGTCGTTGATCGCATGGCTGGTTGAGGCTCTCTCTAATTACGCAATCGCGTGGTGACGAGACCCGTGGGCTCCCGAGGCTCCCGGAGGAGTCTCGGGAACCCTCCTTCGTCCTTCAACAGGAGTGCCGCATGAGGCCACACATATGGATCTCGTTCGCGTGCGGAGCAGTCGCCTGCCTCGCGTGTACCGACACCGGACACGACGCGCCCCTCGGCGTTCGAGCGATGACCTATTACGGATGCGAAACCAATCCTGCGTGCAGCGGCGGCGGGGGAGGCGGGGGAGGCGGATTCGCGACCGATCCCAATCCGGCGGCGGCCGGTTACTGGATGGGCACCACCGTCACACCCGCGACCTGCATCAGCGCGAGCGGCGCCGGGATCAACGACGCCGACTACGACGGGCTCAGCGACTACTGCGAGAACCTCCTCGCATGGAAGTTCCGGCCCGCCCTGACGTTCAGCGCCTACGATTGCAATACGGGGATGGAGCCCTATTGGGCGGCGAAGGTCTTCCCCGACCAGGGGAACGTCGTTCGCGTCGCATATCTGTTCAGCTATTACTGGGACTGCGGCTCTCCCCAAACGTTCAGTCTTCTGTGCACCGGCCAGCGACTCCTCGGGAATTTCGGGACTCTGGTGGGCCTGCTGCCTGCGTACTCGATCGGCCCCCTCCCGGTGTCCGACGAAGACCTGTGCCACAGCCACCAGGGTGATTCTGAGTTCCTGCTGGTCGACCTCGCGTTCGACGGCCCCAGCCAGCACTGGTTTGTGCAGCGCGCGTTCTTCTCCGCTCACTGGAGTTCCGGCGGGGACCATTCACGCTGGACCGAAACAGCGGGGCTCGAGTACCCCGAAAAGTTCGGTGGATACCCACGCGTATGGGTCGCCGAGGGAAAGCACGCCAACTATCCGACTCGCTACACCTGCAGCCACGACGGCGGCATCACAGACACCTGTGATTCCAATCCGAATGGCGGCACGCAGATCCGCCATGCGCAGATGTACAACGTCGGGAGCGGGCAACAACCCTTGATCAACGCGCAGACCTGCGTCACGGGCGGGTTGTTAGTGCAGTACTACCCGGATCAATACGGCATCGAGTGCTATTGGAAACCGGGGGACACGTTCGCCGGGTGGAATAAGTACCCACTGTCCAACGACGCATCGCCGTACTACACGATCCTCATGGGTGCTTACGAGTGCTATGGCTACACACGGATTCTCTTCCAAGTCTCGTGCATCGATTGGGGCGTGAACCGCAAGTCGCTCTTGTAGCGTGTCGACAGGAGTGGAATCTACCCCGGCGGGCGCGCGGCGATCTCGCAGCGGATCGGCGCGGCGGGCGCGGAGTGCGTGAGGGCGCCGATCGCGATCAGCTGCGCCCCGGCCTCCGCGTATGCCCGCGCCCGCTCGGCAGTGATGCCGCCCGACGCCTGCACCGTGACACCCCTGCCCGCGCGCCGCAGCCACGCCGCCAGGCGATCTGCGGGCTGGTTGTCGACGAGAATGTGGCGCACGCCCGCGGCGAGTGCGCGGTCGAGCTGCTCCGCAGTTTCCACCTCGACGACGATGGACGCGCCGGAGGGCGCCGCCGCCAGCGCAGCGCCAAGGTCTCCTGTGCCCAGCAGTGCCCAGTGATTGTCTTTCCAGAGAACGGCATCCGCGAGCGAGGCGCGATTCTCGACGCCACCTCCCACAGTGACCGCGTAGCGCTCGAGTGCCCGCAGCCCCGGTGTGGTCTTGCGCGTGTGCGTGATACGAGCACCGGTCCCCGCGACCGCGTCTACCGCCCGACGCGTCAGCGTCGCAACGCCCGAGAGTCGTTGTAGGAAGTTGAGCGCGACGCGTTCGCCGGCGAGCAGCGCCCCGGCAGTCGCGCGCACCCGCGCGAGGACCGTGCCCTGGTCCACCCACGCCCCTTCCCCGTGCAGCGCCTCGACGCGCGTTTCGTGGTCGAGCTCACCAAATACGCGCGAGACCACGGGAAGCCCCGCCAGGACAAACCGCCCCTCGGCAACGAACTGCGCGCACGCCGGCCGCCCCACGCCGGCGCCGAGCAGGCGGGTCGTGACGTCGTCCGCCGCGGCATCTTCCGCCAGGGCGCGACGGACCTCTTCGCGGCCGAGCGGCTCAGCCAATGGCGAGCATCCGGTCGATCGCGCGCCGGGCGCGACCGGCCACGACCGGCGGCACGGTCACGACGTGCTTCAGGTCGCGCAGCGAATCACGCAGTTTCTCGAGCGTGATCATTTTCATGAAGCGGCACTCGGCCGACTCCGCGAGGGCGTGGAACTCCTTGCCGGGGTTCTCGCGGCGCAGGCGGTGCAGCACCCCGGTCTCCGTCGCGACGACGAAGCGCCGGGCGGGCGATGTCCGGGCGCGCTCCATCATTTGCTCAGTGGAGACGATGCGCGTGCGGCCAGCGGCGACTTCACCCTCGGCCGCGGCATAGTACATCTGGCCCGTGACGCAGCCGCACTCGGGATGGACCAGGAACTCGGCGTCCGGGTATGCGCGACGCTTCGCCTCTACGTCTCCCGGGCCGAGTGCCGCGTGGACGTGGCATTCACCCATCCACACGTCGAGCGCGCGTCCCGTGACGCGCCGCACATGGTTGCCCAAGAAGAAGTCGGGGACAAAGAGCACGGGAACGCTGGGTGGCAGCGACTGCACTACTGCGACGGCGTTGCCGGATGTGCAGCAGTAGTCTGCTTCAGCTTTCACGGCCGCGCTGCAGTTCACGTACGCGACGACGAGTCCGTCGGGATGATCGGCACGCCAGGTTCGCACGTCCTCGGGCCGGATCGTGTCGGCGAGCGAGCAGCCCGCGTCCAGATCGGGAATCAGGACGCGCTTGTCGGGATTCGCGATCGCGGCCGTCTCGGCCATGAAGTGCACCCCGCAGACGACGAGGACGGGCGCGTCGAGCTCGGTGGCGCGGCGCGCCATCTTGAGCGAGTCGGCGACGACGTCCGCCACGTCCTGGATTTCGGGGCGCTGATAGTTGTGCGCCAGGATTGCTGCACGGCGCTCGATCTTGAGTGCGCGGACTTCGGCTGCGAGCGAGGCTTCGGACGACATACGACGCTCCCATTGGGGGAAGTACCACCGCCGGGGGGCCGTTTGGGAAACGCCTCGGTCCATCGCAGATGATGGACCGCTCCCGGCGTGGGGCGCGAACCACTGCGCCACCCGAATTCTAAATGGACGGGAGCTCCCGGCGCTACCGCATTCACCGATGTCGTGCTCGAGAATCGGGCGGCAGTGGTTTAACCGTGCTGTTCCGCGGGTGGGTGGTCATGCTGCTCGGGTCGCCGCTTCCGGCGTTGGTCCTGCTGGTGGCGATCAAGACGGCAGCCGACTGGCGCGCGCACCGTGCCGAGCGAAGAAAGTTTGCCTTGCCGTCTTGAGAACCGGGGGATAACATCTCCCGCATACCTTCCCAAACCCGACAACTGCTATGAAACGATCACTACCTCTGGTGTCGCTGGGCGTCTTCCTCTTTGCCGCTCAAGCGTTCGCGCAGCAACGCACGATTACCGGCAAGGTGACCAGCGAGCAGGGCACGCCGCTGGCCGGTGTCACCGTCGTCGTGAAAGGGACCAACGCCGCGACGTCGACGGGCAACCAGGGCGACTACTCGATTGCCGCCGAGGCCGGCCAGATACTGCAGTTCCGGCTCATCGGAACCGCGCTCGTCGAGCGCGCAGTCGGCGTCGAGGATGTCATCAACGTCCAGCTGCGCCGCGTGGCATTGGATCTGGACGCGCTGGTGGTGACCGCCCTGGGGGAGACGGCGATGCAGCGCTCTCTGGGAACCGCGCAGCAGAGCGTTCGGGGCGTCGAGATCGCCCAGACGCAGCGCGAGAACTTTTTCAACGCGCTGCCGGGGCGCGTCGCCGGCGTCGATGTCACCAGCACGTCGGGTGTGCCGGGCGCGTCCTCGTCAATCGTCATCCGCGGCATCAGCTCCATCAGCAGCAGCAATCAGCCGCTGATCATCGTCGATGGCTTGCCGATGGACAATCGGACGGTGAACACCGGCGTGCTCGCGTCCGATAAGAGCTCGACGACCGCGTTCAGCAATCGTGGGGTCGACTTCACCAACCGCGCCGCCGACCTGAATTCGGAAGACATCGAAACGCTCACCGTCTTGAAGGGTCCCGAGGCTTCGGCGCTCTACGGAATCGATGCGGCGAACGGCGCCATCGTCGTCAAGACCAAGCGCGGCAGAGCGGGCGGCGGGATGCAGTACAGCTCGAGCATGAGGCTCGAAACCACCAGAGCAAAGCCGCAGCTCCAGCGCGTGTTTGGCCCGACGACCCTCAGCGGCAGCACCCTCGGGTCGTTCCAGTACTTCGGCGCGCCCTATGCCAGCGGGACACAGTTCTACGACAATGTCGATGGGTTCCTGCAGACGGGGCTGAGCCAGAAACACAGTCTCTCCTTCAGCGGAGCGACGGCCGACAACACGATCAATTACCGTCTGGGCACGTCCATCGATAAACAGGACGGCGTCGTCCGGAATTCGGGGTACGATCGCATCAATGTGACCGGCGCCTCCCAGGCTCGAATCAACTCGTGGTTGAGCACCGATCTGTCGATGATCTACACCTACGCGACCAACGATCAGGTGTACAAGGGCGACATCGGTCCGCTGATCGGCCTGATGCTGTGGCCGCAAACCGACAACGCGAGGGACTACCTCACGCCGGCCGGCACGCGGCGGCGGCTGACCGCGCTGGCGGCCGCGGCGGAGGTCGATAACCCCTACTTCAACGTTGCCAAGAACCAGATCAATTCCAAAACCAACCGCTTGATCGCCAACGTCGGCTTCGTCGTGACGCCGTTTTCGTGGGGGAACATCAAAACCAACCTCGGCACGGACAGCTATACCAACCAGAACCTCTTGTTGCGGCATCCGGAAAGCGCGGCGGGCAGCTCGTTCAACGGGCTGCTCGATCAAGCGGACGTGATTACCCGCAACCTGAATGCGCTGACGCTCCTCAACGTCTATAACCATCCCCTCACCAGCAGCATCTCGATCAGCGGCCTGGTGGGCCACCAGGTGAGCGACCTGAAGTCGACCGCGGACGCCCAGACGGGCATCGGCTTTTTGGATCCGAACTTCGTTTCGATGAACAACACCACGACGCGGTCGACCCAGAACACCATCGAGCAGCGCCGCCTGGTGAGTCTGTTCGGGCAGGCGGTGTTCGATTACAAGAACTTCTGGTACGTCACCATGACCGGCCGGAACGACTGGACCTCGACGATCCCGCGCGGCCGGAATGCGTTTTTCTATCCGTCCATCTCGACCAGCTTCATCTTCTCCGACGCGTTTCCGAGTGTCCGCCGCTTCGTGACCGGGAAGATGAGGGTCGGTTATGCCGCGGTTGGGAAGGACGCGCGGCCCTATGCGTATCGCCCGGCCCTGGAGTACAAGACGACGGCGTACGGCGGATACGGGTACGGCTTCTGGGGACCGAACCTCGCGCTGAAGCCCGAGTTCAAGCGATCCGTCGAGGGCGGCGTCGAGCTCTCCTTCTTCAACGGTCGGCTCGGACTCGACGCGACCGCCTATCGCGCCACGACCAAGGACCAGATCGTCAACGACATTCGCGGCAGCTACGGAACGGGCTTCATTCTCTTCAACCTGAACGGCGCCTCGACCAGAAGCCGCGGTCTGGAACTCACCGTCCGCGGTACACCCGTGCTGAAGCCGGCCTTCTCATGGGATATGGTGCTGAACTGGACCAGCGCGGGAAGCATTGTGACCGCCCTGCCCAATGCCCTCCCGGAATCCTACGTCTCGGATACCTGGCTGTATGGCAACGTGCGCAACGGAACGTTTCCGGGCCTGTCCACCATGTCACTCACCGGATTTTTCTATCTCCGAAACAATCGCGGGCAGCTGTTGATCGACCCCGCGACGGGCCTGCCGATCCGGTCCAGCACGTTCATCAATGCCGGGTACGATCGCCAGCCCGACTTCACCATCGGAATCGGGAATACCTTCAGATACAACCATCTCTCTCTCGATTTCCTGCTCGACATCCGCAAAGGCGGCGACATTTTCAACGCCACCGAGCATTATCTCACGACCCGAGGGCTGAGCATGCGGACGCTCGACCGAGACCAGTCGCGGGTCATCCAAGGCGTCTTGCGGGACGGGCGGGAGAACGGCGCGAACCCCACGCCGAACAACATCGTCGTGATTCCCAGCGTCCAGACGGCCTACTACACGAACATGAGCGAAGAGCTGTTCATCGAGAAGAACATCAACTGGCTCAGGCTCCGAGATGTCACGGTGCGCTACGAGATTCCGGGCAGGCTCCTGGGGGCGCGCACCGCCAGCGTGTATCTGACGGGGACCGATCTGTTCCTGCTCACCAACTACTCGGGTCTGGACCCGATCGTCAACGGCAACACCGCCGCCGTCGGAGGCTCCGGGGCCGTGGGGATCGACTTCGGAAATTTCCCGATGCCGCGCGGCGTCAATTTCGGCATCAGCGTGGGATTCTGACCATGATGAACCACCGTCATATCGCGCTCCTGGTCGGCGTCCTGGCCCTGTCGGCCGGATGCACCAACTTCCTCGACGTCAATACCAATCCGAACGGCCCCCAGACGGTGTCGGCCAATCTCTACCTGCCGCCGATGCTGCACTGGATGGTGACCTCGCCGCAGTTCGACGGCCGCTTCGTCGGGCACTATGCCCAGGAATGGATCTCGACGTCCACTGCCTTCGATCCAGCGCAAAGCTGGGGCCGAATGGGATACCAGCCCGGCAGTGATAACGGGGCGCAGCAATGGCGCGACGTCTACTGGTCGCTCGGCCAGAACCTGATCGACATGAATGCCAAGGCAACCGCCGAACAGCGGTGGGATCTCCTGGGCGTGGGGATGATCCTCAAGGCCTGGGGCTGGCAGGTGCTGACCGACCTGCACGGTGAGATCATCATCCGGGAAGCCATCGACCAAACGCGGACCAAATTCGATTACGACCCGCAGGATTTCGCGTATCAGGAGGTCGAGCGACTGCTCGACAGCGCGATCGTGCTCCTCAAACGGACCGACGGCGCGGTCGACCAGGTCTATCTGGCCGCCGGCGACAAGATCTACAACGGGGACCGCACGAAATGGTTGAAGCTGGCGTCCGGCATGCTGGCCCTGAGCCTCAATCACTTTACCAGCAAGGCGTCGTACAATCCCGCTCGCGTCATCGCCCTGGTCGATTCGTCGTTCACCGGCAATGTCGATGACGCGCTCATCGCCTATCCGGCGACCAGCACCGATTTCGCCGACTACAATTTCTGGGGTCGCAGCCGAAACAACATTACGCTGTACCGGCAGACGCAATTCATCGTCAATCTGATGAACGGCACGCAGTTCGGAGCGGTGGTCGACCCCCGGATGAGCCGCATGCTGGCTCCCGCACCCCCACCCGATGGCCAATACCGCGGTCTCGACCCCAACGTCCTGGGCTTTGGCGCGCTGCCCACGGCGCAACAGCCCAACAATTTCTTCGGCTACGCCGGTACCGGTGGCCTGGGCTTGCCGGCCCGGTACATCTTCGCCGACCGGTCGAAGATTCCCTTGATGACGTACGCCGAGCTGCAGTTCATCAAGGCGGAAGCCGCGCTCCGGATGGGCAACCAGACGACGGCGCTCACCGCGTACACGAACGGGATCTCGTCCCACATCGATTTCGTGAACGCCCGCAATCTCGACGCGGGCCAGACGCCCACGCAGATCACCGGAACGGAGAAGACCACTTTCCTCGCGTCTCCGAACATCGTGCCGGCGACGCTGACCCTGTCGCACATCCTGCCGCAGAAGTTCATCGCGCTGTGGGGCTGGGGGCACAACGAGATCTGGATGGACATGCGCCGCTATCACTACACCGACCTAGACGCGGTCAGCGGGACGCAGGTGTTCCGTGGATTTGCACCGCCGACGACGCTCTATAGCGACAATGGCGGCCAGGTCGTCCAGCGGATCAGGCCGCGGTACAACTCGGAGTACGTCTGGAACAGGGATGCGCTCAGTGCGATCGGCGGGCTCGACGTCAACTATCACACCAAGCCGATTTGGATCACTCAACCGTGAACAGCCATCGACTTCTGGCAACGCTGCTGTGTGTCGTGGCGCTCGCCGCGTGCGACAAAAATGCGGTTCAGGTACTACCCACCGACCCGCTTCAGGGCTCGCGCATCAAGTTCTTCAACTTTGGCGTGAATGCCCCAGGCGTGAACTTCTACGCCGATAACACGAAGATGACGGCGATCCTGTCCGCCACGGGCGTCGAGGCTACCACGGGCGTGCCGTACGGCGGCGTGGGGAATGGCGGCGCCTATTCGACCATCGCGCGCGGGTCGTACACGCTGACGGGTCGGATCGCCGCAGCGATCGACAAGGACACGGCCGTGGCGATCGTCAACGCGACGATGGATGACGGGAAGCTTTATTCCTTCTATTTGAGTGGGTTCTACAATTCCACCACAAAAAAGGTGGACGCGTTTGTCGTGGAAGATCCTGTGACTCCGCCGACCGACTACTCGAAGGCGTACGTGAGATTCGTCAACGCGATTGCCAACGCCAGCCCCCTGACGTTATACGCGACGATTCGCAACGCCGTCGACACAACGAAAGTAGACACGATAAGCGTCAACGCTGGCGTTGCGTACAAGTCGGCTGGCGCATTCACGGGGCTGCGAATCGGCGTATACAATCTCTTCGCGCGGTATACGGACTCGACCACAAACAAGGTCAGCAGGACGAACGTGACCCTGCTCGGCGGCAGGGTCTATACTGTCGGCGCCCTGGGTGATATCACTGCCGCCGCGAAAGCGCCGACCCTGGATAACACCGCCAACCGGTAGACGCCGGCGGCTTGACTTTTTCGGTCCCACCGGAGATAGTTCTCTCGAGCGAACAAGCCAGTGACCAATCGAGGACCTGGGACAACGTCTCCGGTCCTCTTTCTTTTTGGAGAGGCCCCGCTCGACCGGCGCCGGAATCACAGTTCGCGGCGCACCGCAAGGTGACGACGCGCGACGCCGGGAACAGCTTTTAGCACAGGAGTTTCATCAGATGGCACGTATCACCGGTACCGTGAAGTGGTTCAACGACGCGAAGGGGTTCGGTTTCATCACGCCTGAAAACGGCGAGAAGGACTGCTTCGTGCATCACACCGCAATCCAGGCGCAGGGCTTCAAGTCACTCGCCGAAGGCGAGCGCGTCGAGTTCGAAGTCGTGCAGGGCCAGAAGGGCCCGGCGGCGCAGAACGTCGTCAAGCTCTCGTAACCACCGCGGTACGCAGCACAGACACGGCGCTCTCCAACGAGGGCGCCGTCGTTTTTTTTATGCTAAATCTAGGGGCATGAGTTTTGGCTCTGCGTGCCTCAGCGTAGTCCTGGCGCTCGTCCAAGGCCCAGCAAATCCGCTTCCCGAACACCCACGGCCCGACTTCCAGCGCGCCCAATGGCTCAATCTCAACGGCCGCTGGCAGTTCGCATTCGATCCGCACGACAGTGGCGAACGCGACGGCTGGCCCGGCCGTGGCATTCCCACGGGACGAGAGATCCTCGTGCCGTTCTCGTGGGGAGCGCCACTCTCCGGGATTCCCGATAGCGGCGACATCGGGTGGTACGCCCGCGACATCACCGTGCCACAAGCGTGGCGAGGCCGCCGTGTGTTTCTCGTGTTCGGGGCGTCGGACTGGCGCACCACCGCATGGCTCGATGGCCACAAGCTGGGCGAGCACCAGGGTGGCTACACCCCATTCTCCTTCGAGCTGACAAGCACGCGTCCCGGCGAACGACCGCGGCTCGTCGTCCGCGTGAACGACACGCCCCACCCCTTCAAGCTCGAGGGAAAGCAGGGGTACGGAAACGCGCGGGGCATGTGGCAGACGGTGTACCTCGAGGCACGGGGCAGCGATCCCCTGGAATTCGTGCACTTCACGCCGCATGCCGACCTCGCGGCGGTAAGCGTGGACATACGCCTGCTCGACGCCGCCCCCCGCGCGCTCACCCTGCGCCTCGAGTTCACAAATCGCGCCGACGGGGGGGGGCCGGTGGTCACGCACCGCATCCCGCGCGGCGCACGGAGCGCGCATCTCGACATCCCGCTACCACAGGCGCGCCGCTGGTCGCTCCACGATCCCTTCCTGCACGACGTGGTCGTGAGCGTGAGCGGCGATGGACTCGTCGAGGACCGGGTGCAGAGCTATTTCGGCATGCGGACGATCGGCGTCGTGACCGTGCCGGGCACGACGTACCGCTACGTCGCGCTCAACGGCACGCCCATCTATCTCCAGCTCGCGCTCGACCAGGCGTACCACCCGCAGGGCTATTACACATTTCCATCGGACAGCGTGCTGCGCGATGAGATCCTGCGCGCGCGCCAGATCGGGCTGAACGGCCTCAGGGAACACGTCAAAATCGAGTCGCCGCGCAAGCTCTACTGGGCCGATCGACTGGGCGTCCTGATCATGGCCGACGTGCCGAACTGGTGGGGTCCGCCCGACTCCGCGTCGTTCCACGAGCACGACACAGCGCTGCGCGGCATGATCGCACGGGACTACAATCATCCGTCCGTGTTCTCCTGGGTGCTGTTCAACGAGACGTGGGGTCTCGAGACGAAGGTCGATGGACGCGATCGTTATGGGCCCGAGACCGAGCGTCGAGTCGCGCGCGATTACCGGTTGGCCAAGTCGCTCGATCCCACACGACTCGTCGAAGACAATTCAGTGTGCTGCGGCAGCGGCCACACCGAGACCGATCTCAACACCTGGCACGACTACCTGCCCGGCTGGCGCTGGGAAGCGCACGACCAGCAGATCAGCGACAGTACGTTCCCCGGCTCGACCTGGAACTTTCGGTCGCCGTGGCGCCAGGCGGGCCAGCCGATGTGCAACTCGGAGTTCGGCAACGTGTGGGGCTACGAGGGCAGCACGGGCGACGTGGACTGGAGCTGGGACTACCACCGCGCCATCGATGCGTTTCGCCGCCACCCCAAGATCTGCGGCTGGCTGTACACCGAGCACCACGACGTGATCAACGAGTGGAACGGCTACTGGCGCTACGACCGCTCGTGGAAGGAGACGGGGTTCGGCGACATCGTGCCCGGGATGTCGCTGCGCGATCTGCACGCGCCACTCTACATCGCGGTGGGCGATCCCGAGCTGAGCCGAACGGTTCGTCCGGGCGAGCACGTAGCCGTGCCGTTATATGCCTCGTTCCTGACCGGCAGTACGACTTTTGGTGACTCGGTCACGCTGCGGGCCGTCCTGTACGGGTGGAACGCGCTGGGTGAGCGGCGCGTGTGGGATTCGTCCGTGACTCGCATCCCCTATCGCCCCTGGATGTCGCAGGCGTTGGCGCCACTCGCCCTCACGATGCCGAAGGAGCCGGCCACTCTCGTGCTGGCGACGCGCCTGGTGGATGCGAAGGACTCTGTGCTGCAGCGCAACTTCACGACCTTCGTCGTCGAGGGCGATGCGCCCGCGCTGGCAACCCTGGCCGACGGCCGCAGAGTGCGCGTCGCCCGCGTGCCGGCTACCGCGGTACGCGATGCGCACTGGACGCTCAAACAGTGGACGGTATTGGGCGATCGCAAACTGAATGGGGCGGGCAGCGGCTTTTTCGAGTACCAGATCCCCTGGCCGGCAGGGCTCGACGTGAACGACGTCGCCAGCGCGACATTTCTGGTCGAGGCATCCGCCAAGCGCCTGAACGGCAAGGATCGCGACTCGACCGCGGCTGAGAACGGCGATTACATGCGCGGCGGTGGCTTCCACGATCCGAGTCGCAACCCGAACAGCTATCCGATGACCGGTGCCACGCCGTTTCGCAGTGCGGTTACCGTCCGCGTGAACGGTGAATTGGCGGGCCGCTGGGACCTTCCGGACGACCCCGCCGACTCCCGCGGCATCCTCAGCTGGCACGCGCAGCCGCACGACGGGCATCTCTACGAAGCCGGATCGTACGGGGAGCGGCTGCGCGTGCCGATTTCCGCCGCGGCGCTCCGCGACGGGGCACGCAGTGGAGCGATCCTCGTCAGATTGGAGGTCGATGCGGCGCTACCCGGAGGACTCGCGATCTATGGCGCACGATTCGGGCGCTATCCGATCGATCCGTCGGTGGTCTTTGTCCTTCGTGACACGATGAGGACCCGCACGCCATTTGGTCAACTGCCTGACGGGCGCGCCGTTGAGCAGTTCACGCTCACGAATGCGCACGGCATCGAAGTGCGGGTGATCACGTATGGCGGGATCATCACCACCATCCGCACCCCCGATCGCTCCGGACAGCTCGACGACATCGTGCTCGGCTTCGACAGTCTCGCCGGTTATCTCAAGGACTCGCCCTACTTCGGTGCGATCGTCGGCCGCTACGCCAATCGCATCGCCAATGGCCAGTTCACGCTCGACGGCACGACGTATCGTCTGGCCAAAAACAACGGCCCGAACACGCTGCACGGCGGGCTGCGTGGGTTCGACAAGGTCCTCTGGACCGGCGAGCCGTTCCGGAACGACAGCGGCGTCGGAGTGACGCTGCGCTACACCAGCAGGGACGGTGAAGAGGGTTTCCCGGGAACGCTCACCACGCACGTGACGTACACGCTGACGCCGAGTGATGAGCTGGTCGTGGACTACGAGGCGACGAGTGACAAGGCCACGCCGGTGAATCTCTCACAGCACACGTACTGGAACCTGCACGGTGCGGGGAACGGCGACATCCTCGACCACGTGCTGACGCTCGACGCGGCGGCATTCACGCCCGTTGACTCGACCCTGATTCCGACGGGCGAGTTCGCGCCCGTTGCGGGGACGCCGTTCGATTTTCGCGTCGCGACCCGGGTCGGCGCGCGCATCGGGCAGGACAAGACGCAGCTGCGCTTTGGCCGAGGGTACGACCACAACTGGGTGCTCGACCGCCCGAGCGGATCCGGCCTGATGCACGCCGCGCGCCTGGTGGAGCCGAGTAGCGGGCGCACGCTCGATATCAGCACGAGCGAGCCGGCCGTGCAGTTCTACTCAGGCAACTTCCTGGACGGCACTATGAAAGGAAAGAGCGGGCGCGTGTACGCGCACCGCTCCGCGCTGTGCCTCGAGACGCAGCATTTTCCCGACTCACCGAATCACGCCAACTTCCCATCGACGATCCTGCGTCCCGGCGCGACGTATCGCTCGCGCACGGTGTTCCGATTCAGCGTGACCAACTGAGCTTCAGGCCGAGCGCCCCGTTCAGCCATCGAACCAGCGGCAGCATGAGCCGGAAGTCTTTCTCGAGGGCGTCTGCCAGACGTGGCGATAGCACATCCCGATCGCTCAGCTGTCGGCCGATTGTAAACGATTGATAGCGCAGCCATCGCGCCGCCGGATGGTCTTCGCTGAACCCCCGCGGCATCCGCTTCAGCATCGCTTCGTCATCGAGGCCCTCCCCGAAGCGGCGGCGCGCGGTGGGATTCTCGACGATCCGGCCGAACCCTTTGGGATCGCCGGCGATCGCATCGCGGATCTTGTCCAACGCCCGCCGCGGCGGCATCCAGATCCCGGCCCCGACGAACGATGTCTTGGGCTCGAGGTGGAAATACAATCCCGCGCTGCCGCCCTCGGCGTCGCCACCCACTCGATGATCGGCCGCGGTGTGCCGGAACCAGCACGCCGCGTGCGTCTTGTACGGCGACTTGTCCTTCGAGAAGCGGATGTCGCGATGGATCCGGAACATCGAACGCTTCGGATCCCCCGTCAGCTCGGGTGCAAAGCGAGCGAAGCGGACGTCCATCTCCTCGATCAGCGCACGCATCGGAGCGCGTATGTGCATTTCGTAATCGTCACGGTGTGCCTCGAACCACGGCTTCTTGTTGTTGCGGGCGAGGTGGCGCAGAAAGCCAAGCGAGCTGGCGGTGAACGGCATGGTGAACGGAATCCTCAACGCGACCGCGCTACTTCATACAGATATTCGACGTACGAGCGCGTGCCGCCATCGATGCCCTGCACCTTGGGATTCGTGGACTCGATGACGTAGTACTCATCCGGGGCATGCGCGCCGCTCCCATGGCCGAGGCCGAAATGTCCCGCCGCGAGCTTCAACGGCTCGCCCGTAAACACGTAGCCCGGCCAGGAGCCCGCGTTGCGCGGCAGCAGAATCGGCTCGATGCGTGAGCGCCGGTACACCGTTTCCTGCGCGCGAATCACCATCGCGTCGCGCGGCGTGCTCGTGGGATCGTAGCCTCCGGTCATGTTGACCTCGATGTCGCCAAAGCCGCGCTTGGCGAGATGCGCCTTGAGCGCGGCGAGCGCGTCGGCGGCCGTCATGTCAGGCACGAGTCGCAGGTCGAGCTTCGCAGTGGCCCGGTGCGGCAGAATCGTCTTGCCGCCGGGGCCCGTGTACCCGCCGACCAGTCCCTCGATGTTGACTGTCGGCCGGGACATCAACAGCTCGAGGGCTTCGGTCCAGCTTACATCGCGCACCCAGTGATCGACGCCCAGCAACCGCTTCGCGGCGTTCTCGTCCAGTCGAGCGGCGGCTGCGGCGATCATCGCCTTCTCGTCGGCCGAGAGGGGCCGCGCCTTGTCGGCGAAGTTGTCGATCGCTGGGTCGTTGCCGTCGGGTGACACGAGGGTCGCGAGCGCCTGTACCAGGCGCCACGCGGGGCTGTCGACTCTGGCCTTATTGCTCGAGTGAATGTCGGCGCGCGGACCGCGTCCCCACCGCTCCCCGCTCGAGACCAGCTCACACTCGATCACGCCTTTGGCGCCGAGCGTGATGGTGACCTGGCCATCGAGCCCCTGGGCCGCCGTTGGCATGAACATGCCGGCGACGTGCTGCAGCGCGGCGAGGACCTCTGGCCGCCGCACGATCTGCGGGAAGTGCGGCGAGCCGATCTCCTCTTCGCCCTCGGCGACCAGCACGAGGTTCACCGGCAGCTTGCGGCCGGCGCCGCGGATCGCGTGCAGCGCGGCGAGAAAGGTCGCTTCGGGACCCTTCTGATTCACGGCGCCGCGCCCCATCACGACCTTGCCCAGGCCCTGTTTATCCACGAGCGCAGCGTCCCAGGGTGGCGACGACCATTCCGCGGGATCCACCTGCTTGACGTCGTACATGAAGTACAGGCCGAGCGTCTTGGGCGCGCCCGCGTCGAGCGTCGCGAAGATGCCGGGCTGTCCATCGCTGGGCACTTTCGTCACTTGCTGGAAACCGGCGTCGCGGAGCATGCGCATCGTCAGCTCACAGCCTTCATTCATACCACGGTTCTCGGCGGCAATCGACGGCTGCCGGATCCACTCCTGAAGGCGTTGCACCGATTCCTCGTGGCGGCGTTCGACTTGTGCGAAGACGGGGCCGAGATCGGATTGCTGGGTCCACAGCTGGCGCGGGAACGTGAGTGCGGCGGCGGCGGCCGTCGCGTTCTGGACAAAGGCTCGGCGATCGATCATAAGGGCGCACTCGTTAAAGGGTTGTCAGTGCTGACGACGGTTTTCGAACTTGCACGCGGGGATGCGAGTCCGCCAGCGACGTGGGAAACGATCGTTCTCCACCGGGGTACCACGAGCTATGGAAATCAGTTTCCGCCACGACGTGGACCAGGTCCTCAAGGACGCCAAGGCGCAGCAGCAGCCCGTGCTGCTGGATTTCAGCGCCGCGCCGATGTGAACTGGTTGTGCTCGGCTGGATGCCGAGGTGTGGCCCGACCAACGCATCGTGCGCTTTGTCAACGAGAATTTTCTTCCCGCCCGTGTGCATGTGAAGAACGATGCGCCGGCGTTCAAGCGATATAGCGAACGCTACCAGTCGCCGTGGACCCCGACAATTCTCGTCCTCGATCCCGACGGAGTCGAGCAACACCGGATCGAAGGCTTTCTGCCCGCGGATGACCTGCTCGCGCAAGTGATGCTGGGCCGCGCGCGCATGGCGTTTCAACGGCAGCACTGGGCGGAAGCGGAGCGCCGGTTTCGAGAGATCGCCGACAAGCTACCCGAGACCGACGCGGCACCGGAGGCGCTCTACTGGGCGGGCGTCGCTCCGTACAAGGCGACCGGGGATCCCAAGTCGCTCAAAGAGACTGCCCAGGCGTTCACTACGCGGTTTCAGAACAGCCCGTGGGCAAAGAAGGCGTCGGTCTGGCGGTAAGAGCGTAATCGGGGCAAAATCCACGCCTCCTCTCACTGGAGCCGAAGATGCAGCCCCGAGCCTGTTTCGTGATGATCGCCATCGCCGTTCTGCCCCAGGCGCTGGCCGCACAAGGGACCGCCGCCGCGGCGGCCCCCGCCCCCGCCGCGTCGGCCAGTCCCGTGGCTGACGCGTTGCGCGCCATGGAGCAACGCTTCTCGCGGATCTTGATTGCCGCCGCCGAGGCGATGCCGGCGGACAAGTACAGCTACCGGCCCACGACGGCGCAGATGAGCTTCGCCCAGATCCAGGTCCATCTGGCCAACGAGGGGAACGATCTCCTCTGCAGCAAGACCGCCGGCGTGCCGGCGCCGCAGCGCACCGCGGCCGACACTACGCTCGGCAAGGAGCAGCTCGTCGCCCGGCTGAAGGAGACGTTCCAGTTCTGCGAGTCAGCGTTCGCGAAACTGGACGACTCGAAGCTCAATGAGCCGATCCAGCTGTTCGGCCCCAACCCCTTCTCGCGCGCGACGGCGATCCTGATCACCGTGGGAGACTGGGCGGATCATTACAGCCAGGAAGCGAATTACCTGCGGCTGAACGGCGTCCTGCCGCCAACGGCGCAGCGCCGCATGTAGTCGTCACCCCCGTCCCCCTCTCCATTCTGGAGAGGGGGAACGGGAGGTTGGACCGTCCATGGAAGTCATTGTTCAGCGAGACTACGCGCAGATGAGCAAAGTCGCAGCGCAGATCGTTGCGGAATTGCTCAACACCAAGCCGAACGCGGTGCTCGGCATGGCGACCGGCTCCACGCCGCTCGGGCTCTATCAGGAGCTCGTGCGGCTGCATAAGAAGGAGCAGCTCGACTTCTCGCGCGTGACGA
>DATGVC010000228.1:0-4119 GCA_035300745.1 Gemmatimonadales bacterium
GCCGGCGCACACCAGCGGGTGATCCCCGATCTCGAGGCGTTCCGGCGTCGTGAAGAAGGTCATGTTGATCGGGTAGCGCACGATCGAATTCGCGAGCGCGCCCGCATCGATCACGAGGGGGTCGATGCCGCGGCGTTTGGCCGAAATGGCGCACGCCAGGCCGATCGGCCCGGCGCCCGCGATAATGGTCGCTTCGTGCTGCATGGTAGCGGGAATCTATACGCGGCGCCCTTGACATGCGAATGGCGCAACAATATTGTTGCGTAATGGCAAGACGCGTTCGAGCCAATAAGTCGCTGATCCGGCAGCGCTACCACGTCGCCAAGCTCGCCTTCCCCGACGATGCCGACCTGGCGCGCAGTCTGGGCGTGCATCGCAGCGCGGTGGTGCGGTGGAAGCGCGGCGAAGCGCCCGCCGCCAAGAATTGGGAGCAGCTCGTCGGGTTGGACACGGTGGTGTCGTTGTTGGAAGGATTTTTGGAAGTCGCGTCGATCGCCAAATGGTTACGGGGGATCAACGCGCACCTCGGCGATCGCCGCCCCATCGACGTGATTCGTCAAGGCCGGCTGTCCGAAGTCGTCGCCGCGATCGAGGCGGAAAAGGCCGGCGCCTTCGCCTGATGGGGGAGGCGTGGCGGGTCTTTCCGTGGGACCCTGCCGCGCAGCCCGGCGAACCGTTTTCTCCCAGCTACATCCATCCCAATCAGGGCGCCGGCCGGTTTGACGTTGCCGGCAAACTGGTCGTTTATCTCGCCGAGACCGCCGTCCACGCCGTCGCGGAAAAGCTGCAGCGCTTCCGCGGCCAGAAGATCGATCGCAAAGACCTGATCGAGTTCGGCAAGCCGTTGGCGCTCGTCGAATGCCAGCTGGGGAAAATCAAGCTCGCCGATCTGTGCGATCCCGCCGTACTCGTGAAGCACGACATCAAGCCGGATGTCCTCGCGAGCCGAGAAGTCGCGAAGACGCAGCGCGTCGCGGCGGCACTGCACAAGGCGGGATTCGCCGGTTTGCGGTGGTGGTCGGCGCTCTCGGGAGACTGGCACACGATTGTCGTATTTCAGGGAGAGATCGAGTACGGGAAGCCGGAGCAGTTAACGATCGGGCACGAGGTTGTGCGGGAAGCTAGTGCGGCCCTGGGGATCCAGCGCTTCGCGCTGACCCGCGAATGATGTCCACGCGCAGCTCGACCCACCCGTCGAGCTGTCGGTACTCGACGCGCAGGTCGTGCTTGCCCGCCGCGAGGGGTGCGTAGTCGACCTGGGACTCGTGTGGCGTCCAGTCGTCGATGACCAGGACGCTGTCGATCCAGACGCGCACCGCGTCGTCACTGATCGTCCTTACCGAGTACGTCCCCTTCTCGAGTGTCACCGTGCCGCGCGCGTCGAGCGACCAGTTCGCCTGGGGCAGAAATGCATAGCTGCGCGGCGGGCGGTACCACATGAGATCGAGACGAGTCAGGACGCGGGTCGAGTCGAGCATGCGTACCGTCCAGTCGATCCGCGGCTCGAAACGGCCGTAGGCGAACCGCCGCCCTCGCGATCCCAGCGTCACCTGCCAGTGCGTGCTGTCCCACGGCGCGACCGCAATCGTATCGCCCACCAAGCCCCCGCTCACAGGCTCGCCGTGCAGGTACACTCCCTTGACACCCCGGGTCGCCATCAGCCGCCAGCGGACGTAGGAGCGAGGCCCAAGCACCACGAGCCGCAACGGAAAGGCATGCGTGGAGTCGAGGGGCCAGAGCATCGGCGCCTGCCAATCGTACGGGCCCCACTCGTCTACGATGATCGCGGAGCGATCGCGCCCGGAGAGGTCTGACGATGGGACAGTCACGGAATCTCTCATGAGATTGGTGATGAAGGATGGTGGAGGTTGGTGCAGGATGGTGGAGGTGGTGTCCAGCCCTGAAGTGTTGCGCACATTCAACCTCGTGCGATTCCCCAAAAAGTCGTTTTCCGAGATATGGTAATCGCGGCTGCGCGTGTCGTGATGCTTGGGATAGCCCCAGTCGGACGACTCGATGGAATCGGCCCACAAGCGAATCGCCGTCGAGTCGTGATCGAACCGGTTGCCCACGATCGCGTTGTCCTGGCCGTGTTCGATCGCCACGCCGGTGCGATTGCCCTTGAAATCGTTGCCGCGAATCTCCGTCTCGTAACCATATCCCGCCCACACGCCGTACTCGCTTCCCCAGGCGCGATTGGCGAGGACCTTGTTGCGGCTGAACGTCGCCTCGACGCCGTTCGCCGTGGCGTAGCTGACGTCGTTGCCGTAAAACAGGTTGTCGTTCGCCCCGCCGGTCCCCGAATCCATCGTCGTCTGCCCCGCCCAGAGAAAAATTCCGTCCCCCCCGTGCGTCATGGAGTTATAGGCGACGAAATTGCGCGAGCTCTGCTCGAACAACAGCAGGTCCGCCGAGTCCTGGCCGCGAGTGTAGTGGCCATGGCTGTAGCCACGGACGTTGTAGTCCAGGCGATTGTGGACGATTGTGTCATCGGAAGACCGATACAGGCCAATTCCTAACCCAGAGTTGAACGAGAAGTTGTTATCCCGAATCGTCACGCCCGTGGATCGCACGAGCATCAGCCCATTCATGCCACCGACCGCGATATTATTGCGCACTGCGGCGCCGCTGACATCCTGCAGATAGATCGCCGCCCCGAACCTGAGCCATTCATCTTTTTCGTTGTGATGAAACGAAAGCCAGTCGACCAGGCTCTCGTGCTCGACCAGGCTGAAGAGTCGCGGTTTCCAATTGTGGCTCGCGTCGTTGCCGAGGAGCGCGAGTCCATGCGTGCGGCGCGCGAGGATGCCGATTTTGTAGCCGTGGATATGTGCGTTGGCCACGACAACGGTGTTGCCGCCGTCGATCACAATGGCGGTGTCGCGTGCTTGATCGGGAGCGGTGTGGGGATCGCTGCCCTCGAGTGTCGCGCCACGGAAATCGACGCTGATGTTGTCGCCGCGAATCGTGATCGGTGGCCCCCCCCCGGGAAATCGGTACGTCTTGGGCGCGACCACGATCGATTGCGTGATCACCATCCCCGGCCGCAGCTCGACGAGCCGCGGCCCTTGCGCAAGCACAACGACTAGCGCCAGCATGGTGCCAACTTATGCCCGGCACCGAACTCCCGCTTGTCACCGCCCTGCCGTTCGTGGCGCTGCTGCTCGCGATCGCGCTCGCGCCGCTCGCGGCGCCCCGCTGGTGGCATCACAACCGCAACAAAGCGCTCGTGGCGCTGGTCGTGGCCGCACCGATCCTCGTGTACTTGGGCATCAACGCTCCCGATCTGCTTCGTGAGAAGGTCCACGAGTACGTCGGCTTTATCGTCGTCATCGGCGCGCTGTTCGTCATTACGGGCGGGATTCACATTCAAGGCTCACTCGCCGGGACGCCGCTCGTCAACACCGGCATGCTCGGCGTCGGCGCTCTGCTCGCGAACCTGCTCGGCACCACCGGCGCGTCCGTCCTGCTGATCCGGCCGCTGCTCAGGGCGAACAAACGCCGCAAGCGCGTCGCCCACATCGTCATCTTCTTCATCTTTATGGTGGCCAACTGCGGCGGCCTGCTGACCCCCATCGGCGACCCACCGCTGCTGCTCGGCTTCCTGAAGGGTGTCCCGTTCGACTGGACCCTGCGCCTCTGGCCGCAATGGCTCATGATCAACAGCATCCTGCTCGTGATTTTCAATTTCTGGGACCAATGGGCGCTCAATAAGGACGAGCGGGAGCTGCCCGGCTCGCAGCTCGAACAGGTGCAGATTCACGAGCCGCTGCGGATTCAGGGCGGCATCGAGATGCTCGCGCTCGTTGGGGTGTTGGCGACGATTGTCGCCGCAGGGCCGTTGTTGGTCATCGTGGCGCTTGGCGCGGTCGGCTATTTCGCCGGCTCGGGGGATCGACGGGCGAAGAACGTCTTCACGTTCGGCCCGTTGATCGAAGTGGCGGTGCTGTTCGCGGCGATCTTCGCGACCATGGCTCCCGTGCTCGAGATGCTCAACGCCTGGGCCCAGCGACCTGACTTCGCGTTGCGGCAACCGGCGCATTTCTTCTGGGCCTCGGGCGCGCTCTCGAGCGTGCTCGACAACGCGCCGACGTATCTCGCGTTCGCGGCGAGTGCCGC
>DATGVC010000229.1:0-8893 GCA_035300745.1 Gemmatimonadales bacterium
GCGCCCGCCGTTCACCGGCCCGCCCAGCGCCAGCATGGCGGTGGCGTGGCCGTGATCGGTGCCGCTGTTGCCGTTTTCACGGATGGTCCGGCCGAATTCGGACATCGTGAGCACGACGACGTTGCGCATGCGATCGCCCAGATCCCGGTTGAACGCGGCAAGGGCCAGCCCCAGCTCGCGGAGTCGAGCGGCGAGCTGGCCGTCGCTCGAGCCCTGGTTTACGTGCGTGTCCCACCCGCCGCAGTCCGCGAACGCGATCTCCAACCCCACGTCCGCTTTGATGAGCTGCGCGATCTGGAGCAGTGTCTTGCCTAACCGGCCGGGCGGATAATCGGCGCCAGCGGCGGGACGGTACTGCGTCGGGTCGGCGCGCTTCAACATCTGGACGGCCTCGAATCCCTCGCGAGACGACGACGCCAGCAGGCCGGTTCCCGCGCCGTCGTACAGCTCCTCGAAGGCGCGGGTCAGACGGTCGCGCGCCGCCTCTTGCGGCACTCTCAGGCCGAACGCCTGCAGATCGTCGATCGCGAGCGACGGCGCGCTGCCGGCGAGAATGCGCGGCAACTGCGGCCCGAACGCCACCGCGCGGAATGGGGTGTCCGCATGCTCCCGGTCGTGCTGGCAATAGCGATTCACCCAGCCGTCCCCGGTGGTCTTCACGCCCGGTGTGCCCGTCTCCATGTAGTCTTGCGCGTCGAAGTGGCTGCGCGTCGCGTCCGGCGAGCCGATGGCGTGAATAGCGGCGAGGCTCTTGGCGTCCCAGAGTTCCTTGAGCGGCGCGAGACTCGGGTGCAGGCCGAAATGACCGTCGAGATCTACGACCGAGCCCGTAGGAACCGCGATGCGGGGGCGCTCCTGGTAATACGCCGGCTCGCCATGCGGGACGATCATGTTCAGGCCGTCCACCGCGCCGCGTTGGAAGAGGCAAACGAGAGTCGGACGGTCCGACGCTCTGACGGCCGGACGGCCGGCTGCGAAGGCCGCGCGCGCGAGGAAGAGGGGATCGAGGCCCAGGCTCACGAGCGCCAGGCTGCCTGATCTCACGAAGACGCGTCTCGAGATGGTCATTGCTTCTGGAAGTCCGGGCCGCCCAAAGCCAAACCCACGGCGAGCGCCCGTGCTTGCATGGGATCGGTGATATCAGCCAGCTGCTCCAGGATTACGCTCTTGGTGTGCGCGGACATCGTACCGGCCAGCAATTGCCGATCGATCAGATCGACAAGCTGAGCGTGATCCTCGATGGCGGGTACGCTGGAACAATCCTTAGCGATTGCCATGGCGGCATTCATGCGCGCAAGGAGCGCACCGCTATTCACCCAGTGAACCTCGGTTTCGGCATAGCCGGTCGGCGCCGGCTGTTGATAGAGCGGCTCTCCGAGCCGCGCGACGAGCTGCGCGAGTCTCGGGCTGGTATCGGGTTCGATCCCCGTCGCGCGCAGCGCGCTCACCACGAACTCCAACGGCGTCTTGACCTTCGAACGGACCACCTGCGGCGTCCAGAAATCTGGTGACGTGAAAATCGCGCGCAGCACTGCGCGAATGTCGCCCCGAGTCTTCTGCCAGGCGGCGACGGCGGCATCGATGCAACCGTCGGGGGGCTCATCGGCCACGAAGCGGGTGCACAGCTTAGCGCTCACGTGATGCATCGTCGCGTGCTGATTCGCGAGGAACTTGAGCAGCCGGATGCCTTCGTCCTTGCCGTCATCCTGGAAGGTGAGCCCAAAGACCTGCTTCGTTCCACGATCGTGGGCCCAGTCGCGGAAGACGAAACCGGCACCGCGTTCCGGGGGCTCGATGCTCCAACCCGTGAAGATGCGCGCGACTTCGATGATGTCCTGCTGGGTGTAACCGCCGTCGACGCCCAGGGTGTGGAGCTCGAGGAGCTCGCGCGCATAGTTCTCGTTGATCCCTGTGGGCCGACGCTGCCGCCGCTCCTCAGGCATCTCGTTCATTCCGAACCGTCGCCGCAAGGGGAAGAATGAACCGCGCGGTGGCGGAGCTGCGGAACCCGGTGCTACGCTCTGCGCATTGTCGAGATAGAACAGCATGGCGGGACTCTGAGCGGTCGCAATCAGCAGATCTTCAAAACGCCCGAGTGCCCGCGGCCGGATCGTTTCCTCTATATAGGAAGGAAGCAAAAAACGATCGGCGCCCTTCCCGACAAATACGTTGAAATGATTCGTCCAGAAATCGACCAGCACCTCACGCAGCTGCCGCTCCGACAGCGCGGCCCGGACGATCGCGAGCTGTTGCAGCTGACCGCCCAGCTCCCGGAATTCCTGCATCGGGCGGGCATCGCGCCTAAGCGTCGAATCGCCGGTTGCGACGGCCTCGCGTTGCAGACGGTGCCGCTCACGTTCCGCGTCCCGATAGCGGCCGGCAAGATCGGCACGATCGTACTCGAGGATCTTGAACGCTCGTTCGCGTTCCGCGAGGCGCGCGTCGGACACGTGATCGGCATCGAGCTGGCGCTCGATCCACTTCATCACGCCGAATTGCGCGACGCTATCGGCTTCGCCGGGACGCGCGCCGTACGCCAGTCGATTCAGCGCATGGAACGCAGAATCGCGGGGGGTCAGGGCGGGCATTTGCGCAGCGAGCGCAAACATGAGCAGAAGGTGCATGTGGCTATTCTGACGCCTCCACCGGTGCGAAGTTAATGCCTATGGCACGCTCCGGTCGTTCGCCACGAAGGTACGGGGGACCTGCCGACGGACCGCCTCCCACCTGGGGCGAACGGGTCGCCGCCCTGCAGCATGTGCCGCCGCTGGTGCGCCTCGTGTTTCAAACCCACCGGGGCTACACCGTCGCCATCCTGGTGCTGCGGGCGATCCGGTCCTTCATTCCCGTCGCGGTCCTCTGGATCGGCAAGCTCATCATCGACGGCGTCATCGCGGGCGTCGCCGCCGCTCGTGCCGGCGGTACGCCCGACTGGTGGCATCTCGCGGGCCTAGTCGGGCTGGAGCTCGGTATCGCGGTGGTGGGCGAAGGGTTGGCGCGCCTCTCATCCCTCCTCGAGAGCCTGCTCGGCGATTTGTTCGCCAACCGGCTGAGCGTGCGGCTCATGCAGCACGCCGCGACGCTCGATCTCGCCCAGTTCGAGGACGCCGAGATCTACGATCATCTCGAGCGCGCCCGCCGCCAGACCGTCGGCCGCATTGGCCTGTTCACGCTCCTGTTGGGAACCGCACAGGATCTCATCACACTGATCTCGCTGGCTAGCGTCCTGCTTGTGCAGCTGCCGTGGCTCCTGCTCCTCTTGACCGTCGCGGTCTTGCCGGCGTTCCTCGGCGAGGCGCACTTCGCATCGCTCGGATATTCGCTGCTCTTCCGGTGGACCCCCGAGCGCCGTCTGCTCGACTATCTGCGCTACATGGGTGCGTCCGATGAATCCGCCAAAGAAGTGAAGTTGTTCGGTCTGTCGGATTTCCTCGTGGGACGGTACGCCACCCTGTCGGAGAAGTTCTATCAGGAGAACAAGCGGCTCGCGATCAAGCGCAACATCGTCTCGACGCTGCTCGTGACTCTGGGCACGCTCGGCTATTACGCCGCGTACGGCGTGATCATCTATCGCACGGTGATGGGCGCCTTTACGATCGGCACACTGACGTTCCTGGCCGGCTCGTTCCGCCAGAGCAGAAGCCTGATCCAGAGCGTCCTGCTCGCGCTCTCATCGATTTACGAACAGAGCCTCTATCTGAGCGATCTGTTCACGTTCTTCGATGTACGACCCAGCGTTGTCTCGAAACCCGGAGCCAAGGCGGTGCCGCGGCCGCTGCAGACCGGCTTCCGGTTCGAGCACGTTGGGTTCCGCTATCCGGGCTCGCAGCGCTGGGCGGTGCGGGGGCTGTCTTTCGCATTCGAGCCGCACGAACGCGTCGCACTGGTGGGCGAAAACGGCGCGGGGAAAACGACACTGGTAAAGCTGCTGGCTCGCCTGTACGACCCTGATGAGGGCAGAATCCTGCTGGATGGGGTTGATCTCCGCGACTACGACCTCGACAGTCTCCGAAAAAACATCGGCATCATCTTCCAGGATTTCGTCCGCTACGACTTCATTCTGCGCGAGAACATCGGCGTCAGCCAGGTCGAGGCGCTGGGCGATGAAGCCCGGATTCGCGAAGCCGCCCGGCGCAGCCTGGCTGACTCGGTCGCGACGCGCGTGCCGCAGGGATTCGATCAGATGCTCGGGCGTCGCTTCGATAATGGGGTTGAACTCTCCGGTGGCGAATGGCAGAAGGTGGCGTTGGCGCGCGCCTACATGCGCGATGCCCAAGTCCTGATACTCGACGAGCCGACCGCCGCGCTCGATGCGCGTGCCGAGTACGAAGTCTTCTTGCGCTTCGCCGAGCTGACGCAGGGCCGGATGGCCGTGCTGATCTCCCATCGCTTCTCGACGGTGCGGATGGCCGACCGCATCCTCGTGCTCCAGGGCGGCGAGCTGGTGGATGACGGGACACATGAAGAATTGGTGGCGCGCGGAGGGCTGTACGCGGAGTTATTTTCTCTGCAGGCGGCGGGATACCGGTAACGTGGGCCAGGGAGGATTCATGTCGACAATCGGTCGAGCATTGTTGCCGTTGTGCGCGGTGGTGCTCGTAGGATCAGCAGCCCAAGCGCAGTCCAAGCCAAAGAGCAGCAGCACTCTGATCACAGAGGATGAGATCGAGCACGCGCGCCCCAACGTCGGGAACGCGTTCGACGTCGTCCAGTTGCTGCGGCCGAGGTGGCTGCGGGCGCGCGAGATGGTGCAGCTGCCCAGTGAAGGCGGTACCGATCCCCAGATGGCACAGGTCCACGTCTACATGGACGACCGCGACAAGGGCGACGTCGATTTCCTCAAGACGATCCCCGCGGAGCTCATCTATTCGCTCAAGTTCATGAGCATGACCGAAGTCGGCGCGCGGTTCGGACCCAGTAGCGGTCCGGGGATCGTGGTGACGCTGAAGCACTAGGACGCCGGCCGAACGTTTCCGCCGTCGGCAACAAACTTCCAGCTGCCGTCCTGCTGTCGTCTCCAGATCGTCAGGTATTTGCTGTAGTGGTTGAGGCTCGCGATCTTGGCTTCGCCGATCGTGCAGCCGAGATCTCCCGACGGCGCAATTTCCGCCGCCACCGGCCACCATTCGAGCACCGCGCCGGCCGGGAAGCTGTCGAACCCGGCTCCAATTGCCTCGCGTCCTTGCGATATTTGCACGCCGCCCCCGAACGAGATCGCCTCCACCGCTGAAAACGCGAGGAATGCGTTCTTCGCCCCGCTCTGCACCGATAGCGCGGCGAATGCAGAGTCCGCGCGCAGCAACTCTGCCGGATCAGCCCGGCCGCGCACCTGCGCGCCCAGCACGGCGCTGGGACGCTGCGGCGTCACCGAGTCGGCCACGGGCACGAGTCTGGTGTTCGCGTACGCCGCGAGACGCCACCCGCCGCCCGTTTTGCGCCAGCACGCGAGGTACTTGCCCCGCGTCCCACCTGAGTGCGTCCAGCCGTACGTGTAACCAAGCCGGCCGTCGGCCGACACGTCCGCGAACGCCGGCGTCCACGCCTGCTTCACGGTCGAGTCAGCGGTTTCGAGGAACGATCGGATGCGATCGGTGCCGCGCAGCAGCGGCGCGCCGGGATACAGGTACGCGGCGCCCTCGGTCAGCGTCGGCAGGAAGCCCTGCAGCATGCCGAGCGCTGCGGTCCTGTCGGAGAGCGAACGATCGGCGGCCAGCAAGGCGTCACGATCCGACGTCCGGTCGCCGGCAGCGACGAGCAAGGTGAAACTGAGCAGCAGTGATCGCATGGGTGATGACCTCCCGGCCGACAAAATGGCAGCGCCGACCGGCCAGCCGGCACCACCTGCCTCCTAATGGAATAGCAGCCGGTCGGCGATCCGCTCGGCGAACGCCTCCGGCTCGCCGCTGGAACGATTGGTCAGCACAATCACCGTCAGGTGGCGTCGCGGGAAACGCTGGATCGCGTTGCGGAATCCGCTCGTTTCGCCGGTATGGCGCCAGCGCGTCTCGCCACGATATTGATCGATGAACCAGCCAAATCCGTACTGCGTGGCCGCACCCGCGGGCAATTGGGGCGGCGTCGTAGCCAGCTCCATGGTTGCCGCATCGACGAGCTCGGTGCCCCCCCCGTACAGCGTCTGATCCCATCGCGTCATGTCGTCCACGTTCGTGTAAATCCCGCCGTCGCCCAGCGTCGCGCTGGTGACGCTCTGGTCCGTCTGTACAAATGCCCCGCCGCGCGGTGAATAACCGTACGCGCGACGCGGGATCGTGTCCGATCCTTCCACGTGCGCCACCGTCGCGCCCATCCCGAGCGGCACGAAGATTCGCGCTCGCAGGAACTCGGGGAACGACATCCCCGACACACGCGCGACGATCAAGCCGAGCAGGACGTAGCCGGAGTTGCTGTAGCGATACGTGCTCCCCGGGGGGAAATACGACGAATCCTTTGAGCCGAGGAGCGCGAGTACGTCACGATCGTCGAGCTGCGCCGTTCCGGATTCCGGAATCAGGTCTTCGTAATCCCACAGTCCCGATGTGTGGTTCAGCAAGTGCCGCACTGTCACCGAACGCGCGGTGCTGGGCAGCTCAGGCAGGAAATCCCGCACGGGCTGGTCATAGCGGAGTCGGCCGTCCTGCGCGAGCAACATGACGGCCATAGCGGTGAACTGCTTCGAGACCGAGGCGAGGCGGTAATCGGTCTCCGGTGTCGCGGCAGCTTGATGCTCGAGATCCGCCATCCCGTACGCGCGACGCACGACCACGCGGCCCTCGTGGATGACCACCACGCTCGCGCCGGGCACCAGCGGTCCGCTGTAGGCGGTGAAGAGCGAGTCGACCAGCCGCAGGTCGTCAGTGCTCACGCGAGGTCCACCGGCGGTCGCACACGCGCTGCACAGGGCCAGCGTCAGGACTTCGCGGCGGCGTACCACGCGTTCCAGATCTCCTGCGCGGCGCCGATCGTAAGCTGTTGCTGGTTGCGCAACAGCGGCATGCGCAGCAACAGCGGCTCAATGCTGAGTTTTTCCAGCCAGCGCTCTTCACTCAGCATGGCCGCGCCCAGCCCCAGCTCTCCGAAACGGCGCGATTCGCGGTCGATCAGCGCGCCGACGCCAAACTTCTGGGCGAAGCGGCGCAGCTCGGCGACCGACGCCGCGCGCTCGTTCAGATCGACGAAATGGACTTTGATGCGCCGTTCGGCGAAGAAGCGCAGCGCCGCGCGCGTATCGGCGCTCTTGCGCACTCCGAACACCTGAACCTCCACAGGGGATGAGCCGGCTTACCGGGACGTGGTAATGACCTCGATGGCGCCGAGCAGATGACCCGGGCCAAACCGTGCTTCGGCATTGCCAGGAGAGAAGTACCGCACCGACGCGACGGACCTGAGCGGGAACGTCCGCAGGCTCTCCATCCCGGCACCGTAGCGAACACCGTCGACGTAGACCATCAGCTGGGCCTGGTTTCGCTGCAGCACCGCCGTCGGCCGGCTTCGCATGATCCAGGCCGGCCGCAGTTGTCGTACGGCGTCATAGACCGTCGATCCGTTAATGCCGGACAGCTCCTCCGGCAGAATGACGTCGGCGTCGCGGCCTGGCTCGGCGTCGCGTGATTGTCGCGCCGCATTCGAACCCGCGCAGGCGCTCAGCACGACGACGCATGTCGTGATGATCGGGAATTTCATCCCCCAGAAGCTAGCCTATATTCCTCGCTCCCGGCGAGGTGCCATGAGTCCCCGATCCAAAATCATTGCAGCGGCCATCCTGTTCTCGAGTGGCGGCGCGGCCATCAAATGGTGCGGCTTCGGGGCGTGGCAGCTCGCGGCGTGTCGAGCGGCGCTGGCGATGCTCACCATTCTCGTCATGCTCCCCGAGTCGCGGCGTGGTTGGAGCTGGCGGACAGTCGTAGTGGGCTTCGCCTACGCCGCGACGACGCTGCTGTACGTGCAGGCGAACAAACACACCACTGCGGCGAGCGCCATCTTCCTGCAGTCCACAAGCCCGTTGTTCATCCTGCTCCTCGCGCCGGTGCTGCTGGGCGAGCACGCCACGCGGCGCGACATCGGGCAGATGGCGGTCATGGGCGTCGGCCTGGGGCTGTTCCTGCTCGGTCACGACCGGCCGTCCGCGACGGCGCCGAATCCGGTGCTAGGCAACGTGCTGGCGGCGATCTGCGCCGTGACATGGGCGTTTACGGTGATGGGCTATCGCTGGCTGGCGGCGCGCGGCCAGTCCGTCGCAGCGGCGGCGGTGTCGGGCAACTTGACTGCCGGGACGATCGCGCTCGTGATGGCACAGCCACTCGTCGCCGGCCGCCCGGTGGACTGGGCCGTCGTGGTCTTTCTCGGCGTGTGCCAGCTCGGCATTCCGTACCTGTTTCTGGCGCGCGCGGTGCCTCGAGTCCGCGCTCTTGAAGTTGGCCTCTTCCTTCTTATCGAGCCCGTGCTGAATCCGATCTGGGCCTGGCTCGTCCATGGCGAGACGCCCGGTTCCGCGACACTGGCGGGCGGCGCGCTGATCCTCGGCGCCACGGCGGGACGCATGCTGCTCGACGTGCGACAGGCGCCACGGGAATCGGTGGCGGCGTAAGCCCATGCCCGCCTCTCGTTCCCGCATCGGCGTCATCTTCTTCACCGTCCTGATCGACCTGATCGGCTTTGGAATCATCCTGCCGATCCTGCCGTTTTACGCCCAGCGTTTCGGAGCCGCTGGCCTGGGATACGGGTTCATCATTGGCGTGTTCTCGCTGATGCAGTTCGTGGCCACGGCGCTGCTCGGCAAGCTCTCAGACAGGATCGGCCGCCGGCCGGTCCTGCTGACGACGATGCTCGTGAACGCGGTGGGCTACACGTTGTTCGCGTTCGCGGGCTCCTACTGGGTGCTCTTTCTCTCGCGCGT
>DATGVC010000230.1:0-4210 GCA_035300745.1 Gemmatimonadales bacterium
CGAGTAGAACGACACATGGATCTGGCCTTTCCCTTTCGCGCGCAACGTAACGCGCACGTCGGTGCCGAGCCGGCGGCGGAGGGCGTCCTCGACGCGGCGAACTTCGGGAGCGGCGCCCATGCCGCGTTTCATGCGCGGGCGGCGCTCGGGCGCGCGACCACCGCGCACGCGGTCTTCGACCTCGCGGACGGAGAGACCCTGGGCGACCGCTTCGCGGGCGAGATTCGTGACGATGCGCGGATCTTCGAGCGCGAGCAGCGCGCGCGCGTGACCCACCGACAGGTTTCCGTCATGCAGCATCTGCAATACCACTTCGGGCAGCTTCAGCAGGCGGAGGGCATTGGCAACCGTCGAGCGATCGCGACCCACCGCGTCGGCGACGTCTTGTTGGGCGAGCTTGAATTCCGCGATGAGGCGTTCGTAACCGCGAGCTTCGTCGACAGGCGACAGGTCGTCGCGCTGCAGGTTCTCGATCAGCGCCAGTGTGAGGAGCGTGCGATCATCGGCGTCGCGCTGCACGGCGGGGATGCGTTCCCATCCCAACTGCTGGCAGGCGCGCAGCCGCCGTTCGCCGGCGATCAGCTCAAACGCGCCGTTACCGCCAGGCGCCTTGCGAACAACGATGGGTTGCAGTAATCCCGCTTGTTTGATCGAGGAAACGAGCTCCTCGAGCGCTGCCGGATCCACGGTTTGTCGCGGCTGGAACGGGTTGGGCCGGATGTCCTGGATTGGCAGCTCGACCAGACTCCCTTCGCGCTCGGCTTCTTCCCGAGTCGGCCCGAGCAGCGCCTCGAGGCCTCGGCCGAGGCGGCGTCTTCCTGCGGCGGTTTCCGTCATGCGGGCACCTCCGGCTGCGGTTCAATAGCGGGGAGGCTTGGCGAGGGTGGAGCGCCCTGTTCAACCCGGCGAATCAGCTCCTGGGCGACCGCCAGGTAGCTCTTGGCGCCAACCGATTGCACGTCGTACAGCACGATCGGTTTGCCAAAGCTGGGCGCTTCCGCCAGTCGTACGTTGCGCGGGATCGTGACACTGAACATGCGGCCGCCGAAGTACTCTTTCGCTTCTTCGGCGACTTGTTTGCAGAGATTCAGACGCGCGTCGTACATCGTGAGCAGCACACCTTCAATGGCGAGCGCGGGGTTGAAGTTGCGCTGCACGAGCTTGACGGTGTTCAGGAGCTGCGAGAGCCCTTCGAGGGCGTAGTACTCGCACTGAATCGGGATGATCACGCTGTCTGCGGCCGTCAGCATGTTCAGTGTGAGGAGGCCGAGCGACGGCGGGCAGTCGATGATCACGTAGCCGTACTCATCGCGGAGATCCCGCAGCGCCTCGCGCATGCGCGTCTCGCGAGCGGTTTGATTGACGAGCTCGAGCTCGGCGCCCACCAGGTCCTGCGTCGCAGGGACGACGTCGAGATACGGAAAGTGCACGTGCGGGAAGCGCGACTGGGCGAGCGACGCGCCGTCGATGAGCGACTCGTAGAGCGACTTGCGGATGCGATCACGCTCGATGCCGACGCCACTCGTCGAGTTGCCTTGAGGATCGGCGTCGATAAGCAGCGTCTTTCGCTCAGCGGTTGCAAGCGAGGCCGCGAGGTTGACTGCGGTCGTCGTCTTGCCGACGCCGCCTTTTTGGTTCGCGATCGCGATTACACGTGACATTGTAAGTAGTGATTTAACAATAAGTTATATAGTTGGCAAGTTCTCCCGAGTCCAATATACCTTCGTTTCACGTGAAACGAAAGAGCGTAAGTTTCACGTGAAACTGCAACAATAGGGGTTAGGCGACCCTGCGGCGCCAGCGCGTTGCCTCGAGAACCAGGCTATGGAGATCGCTTGGCGTCACGCCCGGGACGCGCGCCGCCTGCGCGAGTGAGCTGGGGCGCACGCGATCGAGCTTCTGCCGCGCTTCCGTCGCCAGCGTCCGCAGCTCGAGATACGGGAGATCGGGGGGCAGGATAAACGACGCCAGCTCTGCGAGCCGAGCGGCGGCCTCGCGCTCGCGCGCGAGATACCCGTCGTACTTGATCTCGATTTCTGCCGCCACGATCGCCTCCGCGGCAGCGCCGGTCCCGACTCCGGCCGCGGCAAACAACGCAGCCAACGACACCCCAGGCCGCTTGGCGATCACGGCGATACGATCACTCTCGATCAGCGTCGTACCGCTCTCCGCCAGTGGACCGGCGGCCTGGGCCGAAGTGATCGTCGTCTCGCGCGCGAGCCGCAATGCTGACTCCTCAGCGTCGAGCCGCCGGTCAGCGGCTCGCAACTCGTCGTCAGTGAGCAAACCGAGCCGCTCGGCGAGCGGAAGCAGGCGGCGCAGCGCGTTGTCCTGGCGCAGGAGCAACCGGAACTCAGACCGCGACGTGAACAGCCGGTACGGCTCATCGACCCCGCGAGTCACCAGATCGTCGACGAGCACCCCGATGTACGCGTCGTCACGTCCCAGGACCACCGGCTCGGCGCCGCGGATCCGGCGGACCGCGTTGACGCCCGCCACGACCCCTTGGCCCGCTGCTTCCTCGTAGCCCGTCGTCCCGTTGATTTGCCCGGCGAAGAACAGGTGCTCGACGGTCTTCACCTCAAGCCACGGAGTGAGCTGAGTGGGCGGATAGTAGTCGTACTCAATCGCGTAACCCGGCCGGGTCATGCGCGCGCGCTCGAGACCGGGGACCGCGCGCAAGAACTCGAGCTGTACGGCGACGGGCAGGGAAGTGGACAGCCCATTCACGTAGAGCTCGGTCGTGTCGAGTCCTTCCGGCTCGAGGAAGATCTGATGACGCTGCGCCATCGGGAACTTCACAATCTTGTCCTCGACCGACGGGCAATAGCGCGGCCCTCGACCGCTGATCGCGCCGCCGTATAGCGCCGACTCCTTCAAGTGCCGCTGGATGATTTCCTTCACCTCGTCGCCGGCCCACGTGATCCAGCAAGGCACCTGACGGGGCCGCTCGATACGCTCGTGAACGGAGAAGCGGAAGTCGTCGCTGTCGCCGTCCTGCCGCTCGACCTTCCTCCAGTTCACGGAGCGACCATCCACGCGCGGTGGCGTGCCGGTCTTGAAGCGTGACACTGTAAGTCCAATAGTATCAATGGCTTGTGCCATTTCAACGGACGGCTGATCTCCCGCTCGGCCAGCCGGAATCTGCGTGTCGGTGCCGAGGTGAATGCGGCCGCGCAGAAACGTGCCGGCGGTGATGATGACGGCACGTGCGCTGAAGCGCCGTCCGTCCCCCGTCTCGACGCCGGTGATCCGGGTGCCGCGCTGATCGAAGAGCAGATTTGTGACCATGCCCTGCGTGAGCTCGAGGGTAGGGAAGTGCTCGAGCAAGCTGCGCACGGCGCGGCGGTAAAGAGTCCGGTCGCATTGGGCGCGCGGCGCCCACACGGCGGGGCCCTTGGAGCGATTCAGCATGCGGAATTGGATGGTCGCGCGATCGGCGCAGCGGGCCATCAGGCCACCCAGAGCATCGACTTCGCGGACGACAGTGCCCTTCGCAATCCCACCAATCGCGGGATTGCACGACATCTGACCGATCGTGTCCAAGACAGAAGTCAGCAGCAACGTCTTCGCGCCCATTCGCGCAGACATGGCAGCGGCTTCAGTGCCAGCGTGGCCGCCGCCGACAATTATGACGTCATAGTCGAAAGACATCCGCTGAAACTACTAAACGAGGACATGCAAAGGCTAGACGCCGAGGCAGACGCCTGGAGGCCGAGACGCCTAGCGGGCTGTAGTTACGAGGCAGCAGGTAATCTGGAAGCGCTCGCGCTGATTTTGCGCAGCAGACCAAACAGTGTCTTGCCTGTTTCAGTTGCCAATGCTTCGAGTCGGCCGAAATCTGCCGGCTTTAGGTACTCGAGTTCGCGGGCGAGCCCTAACGCAGTCTCGACCTCTGCAAGAGAACCGTTCGCTGTATCAAGGAATTTCCGATATTCGCGAGAACCTCTGCGCGAACTTCCTTCCGCGATGTTGAGCACCACACTATACGACGCACGGCGTAGTTGGTCCGCCAAACGGAGTTGTTCGTAGTCTGGAAACGACCTGCAGGCCTTTGCGCACTCGATCGCCAATCGCTCTGCGTGCTGCCACGCTTTCAAAGTCTTGTATGGAGCCATGGCTGGAAGTTGATGCACAAGAGCAAAGACACGACACCGAAATCGCGCGTGTCGTGTCTTTCCTATGCCTTTAGCTCAACCCTAGAATCCGC
>DATGVC010000231.1:0-7960 GCA_035300745.1 Gemmatimonadales bacterium
GCTCGAGGGCCGGCGGTTCAAGGTGATCCGCGGCATGGGCAGTCTCTCGGCAATGGAGGAAGGCTCAGCGGACCGCTACTTCCAGGAAGGCGAGGTCTCGCTGCAGAAGCTCGTTCCGGAGGGCATCGAAGGGCGGGTCCCCTATCGCGGCCCTGTTGCAGACGTCGTCTTCCAAATGGTCGGCGGGCTGCGGAGCGGAATGGGGTATTGCGGGGTATGCGATATCGCTGCGCTGCGGACTGAAACAGAGTTCATTCGGATAACGACTGCGGGGTTGCGTGAATCGCATCCCCACGACGTGGTGATCACGCGCGAAGCGCCGAACTACAGCCTCTAACTCCGGAGTGTTGCGCGCCTGCAACACTCACGTAGCGCCGCCCCTGCCGCCGGCGGTCCATGAAGCGGCACAGTCCATGCTCCCTGCCAGAAAGCCATGAAGGACGGCTTGGAGACGTTCCGGCGACAAGTCGGGGAACGCGGCGAGCCTGGAGCGGTTGTTGTCGGATTGAATCCCGCCGGACTGGGCGTGGTGCGCGCGCTGGGACGCCGGGGCACGCCGGTGCTGGGCGTGTCGAGCAACTTCGCTGACCCCGCCTCGCATACTCGCTTCTGCGGCAAAGTCTCCTGCCCCGACATCGACGGCCCGCCGTTGCTCGACACGCTGTTGTCCATCTCGCAGCGGTTCGATCGACCGCCTGTCCTTTTCCTGAGTGGCGATCTCTGCGTCCGCCTGGTTTCGCATCATCGCGAGGAGTTGCAGAGCCGCTATCGCTTCCTGCTTCCCGCCAAGGACAAGGTGGAGCTCCTGCTCGACAAGGGACTCTTCACCGCCTATGCGTTGGAAAACCACCTTCCCATACCGGCCACGTTTCGCGCGAGCGACGTAGCCGGGGTGCGAAGGGTCGCCGCAGTCGTCGATTACCCATGCATTGTGAAGCCGGTGTTCCGCAACCAGCGTTGGGAGAAGACGCCGACACCGAAAGCGTTCACTGCGTCGAGCCGGGACCAGCTCCTCGCTGTCTACGACAGGATCGTCGGCCTTCAAAAGGACGTCGTCATTCAGGAATGGATTCCCGGGCCCGATTCGGAGATCTATTTCTGCCTCGTGTATTTCGACGGGAGCGGGACGCCGCTTGTCCATTTTGAGGGCCGCAAGCTGTTCCAGTGGGTTCCCGCTTGTGGGAGCACCGCGATCGCCGAGCCCGTCGCGTGCGACGCTGTGCAGGCCGAGAGCCTGCGTTTCCTCCAAGCGATCGGCTTCAAGGGAATGGGCTCGGTGGAGTTCAAGCGCGACCCGCGAGATGGGCGCTTCAAGATCATGGAGCCCACGGTTGGCCGGCCGAACCTGCAGTCCGATACCGCCACGGCCTGCGGCATCAACATTCCATGCATCGTCTATGATGACCTCGCAGGGGTGCCCGCAGCTGGCCGGGACGGCAGGAAGGTGAGAGACCGGAAGTGGATCTACGAGGAGAATGCGTTTGACCTTATCCGCTACCGCACGCACTACGGTGTCACGTTCAGCGCGATCATGCAGTCTGTGAAAGGAAACCGGTGCTACGCGCTCCTGGCGCGCGATGATCCGGGGCCGTTCCTGAAATTCCTGACCAATGTGTTCCGGCGAGCGATCAAACGACTCGGAACCCGAGGTGCGGCGTGAGTCATCACCCCAGAATCAAATCGCATTTCGGCGCGCTCGCGGCGGATTACTACGAACTCAATTACCTCGAGGGACCGCGCGATTCGGGTTTCTACCCCGAGTTGCTGATCAGGCACCGCTACATCCTGGACATGCTCGCGGAAATCGAGCAGCCGGGACGAGTGCTGGATATCGGCTGCGGGTCGGGAAAGCTGGTCGTGGATTTGGCGCGGCGCGGCCATCAGGTTTGGGGCATCGATCTCTCGCCGGAAATGGCTCGCAAGACCCAGGCACTGTCAGCGGAAACATTGGCTGCCCAGCCGCATCCGCAATTGTGCGTGGGGAGCATGGATGCGCTGCCGTTTGCCACAGGGTACTTCGACATCGTGATTGCGGCGGGCGTCATCGAATACCTCGAGTCGGACGGGCCGGCGTTGCGCGAGGTGGGCCGGGTGCTTCGACCCGGTGGCGTGATGATCCTCAGCGTCCGCAATGCGGCGAATATTGCGCGGGTTCTCACACACGCGCGCAGCCTGATGCGGCGGTTGCCGCTCGTGAATCGACTGACCGAGCGGGTCGTGAATCTGATGCGCGCGGCGTTGAAGAAGCCCCGCCATTCAAAGCACATCTATCGCGCGGTCGTCCCGTGGCAGTTCTCGCGTGACCTGCCGGCCTTCGGCTTTCGGAAGGAGGACTACGCGTTCTACAGATTCGCCGCGTTCCCCGAGTGGCTCGAGCAGCGCTGGCCGGGCGTCATCGTCCCGATCAATCGGTCGCTGGAAGTCTTTTCCAGAACTCCCCTCGGCTACCTGGCCGAAGGGTATTTGGTCAAGGCGCGGAAGGTGGCGCCGCGCGCGGGTTGACGCCAATGGCCTGGGGTCACGCCAAGGGGATGCTCAAGTCCCTCGCCGGCCGCCTGATCTTTGCGAGCCGGCTCGATCATCTCCTGCTGAGCAACACGGCTGTCGTCGTCGCCTTCCACCGCGTCAACGACGCGCTCGACGACGATCTCACGTGTCCTGTCGAAACGTTCGGGAGGTATTGCAGCTTTTTCGCGCGCCATTTCAGGGTGGTGTCGCTGACGGAGCTCGTTCGGCAGCTCGAGCGCGATGAGCCGGTCAACCGGGAGCTCGTCATCACCTTCGACGACGGGTACCGCGACAACTACCAGAATGCGGCTCCGATCCTCAAAGCGATGGGACTGCCGGCCACATTTTTCGTGGTGACTCGGTTCATCGGGAGTGATTTCGTCCCCTGGTGGGATGCAGGACTACCGGTGCGCCACGCATGGATGTCGTGGGAGCAGGTCATCGCGCTGCATCATCAGGGGTTCGAGCTCGGCAGCCATACCAGCAGCCACGCGGACCTCGGGAAAGCGTCCGCGGACGAGGCGTGGCACGAGCTCTCCGAGTCGCGCGCCGTGCTGGAACAGCGCCTGGCTGCGCCGGTTGAGCTGTTTGCCTTTCCGTATGGGGACGCGACGCGGATGACGGCGGAAAACAGGGCGCTCGTGAAGGCCGCCGGCTTCCGCTGCTGCTGCTCCTGTCTTGGCGGGTTGATTGCCCCGGGTGCGGACCCGTTCCAGCTGCGTCGGGTCCCGATCTCGCCATGGTTCCGCTCCCCGCACGATTTCGGGTTCCAGGTGACCTCCGGGCGCGCATGAGGTGTGGTAGCTCTGCAACACTGTCGTCGTGAGTTCTTCGGATTAGCCTCAACGCCCCGTTGAGCCGATCTGGGCGGGAACACCGTATCCCACTCAAGGCGCGACCCTCGCCGGAAGTGGATCTTCGCCCCGTACGAATTGGCGCGAGTCTCGACTATCTGGCGGGGGATACAGTTTTCGATCGGAACCGGTGGTACACGTGTTTAGAGGGCCACTGTCCGTGGCGGTAGACCGTGCATCCCCGCTGGCCGTGCAGGCCGACATCGCGTATCGCCAGCCCACGCCACGCTACTTCGAGGCCGGCGACTTCCTCGCGTTGCGAACGCTCTGGGTGTCGGTCGAAGTACCGCCAACGGTTACGAGCGCGCTACACGTGAAATCGGCGTCGATCACGCTCGCCGGCGGAATCTGCACACCTGGACGGGCTATTCCGGCATCTCGCCGGAGCCGTACGCCGCGGAAGCGCAGGTTGGCGATCCCGAGGCGTTCACGGAGCCTCTGATGCCCGCGCTCCAGCAATGGTTGTTGCGCGTGCGCCTTTCATCCTGCTCATGCAACGCTAACTCTGCGCCTCTATTGACAGATCGCTGGCCCGGGCGAACCTTGGGGCGTCCCGCGCCGTCGATTCGTCACCTTTCGCGAACGGAGTTCGCATGAATCTGTTTCGCCGGAAAAGCGTCACCGAACTGCAGGCCGAAGCGCTCACGGACCACAGCCTGAAGCGGGCCCTGGGGGCGCTGAACCTCACGCTGCTCGGCATCGGCGCGATCATCGGCACCGGCATCTTCGTGCTCACCGGCACCGTCGCCGCGATGAACTCCGGGCCGGCGGTCGTGCTGTCGTTCGCGCTCGCGGGCGTGGCATCCATTTTCGCGGCGCTCTGTTACTCCGAGTTCGCATCGCTCGTGCCCATGGCGGGCAGCGCCTACACCTATGGATATGCGACGCTCGGCGAGTTGATCGCGTGGATCATCGGGTGGGACCTGGTACTCGAGTACGCCCTCGGTGCGGTAACCGTCGCGATCGGCTGGTCGGGCTACGTCGTCTCATTCCTGCACGATGTGGGCATCAACGTTCCCTGCGCGCTGTCGGCGGCGCGCGGCTCGGTCGTCGCGTGCCACGACGGTACCCAGGTCACGGCGGTCTTCAATCTCCCCGCCGCCATCATCATCGCGATCGTCACCACCCTCTTGGTCATCGGCATCAAGGAATCGGCCAACGTCAACAACGTGATCGTGTTCATCAAAGGCGCAGTCGTCGTGTTCTTTATCATCGCCGCGGCGCACGCCATCAACCCGGCGAACTGGCACCCGTTCATCCCGCCCGCGGAAGGCGGGGGCAAGTTCGGCTGGAACGGCGTCATGGCGGGCGCGGGCATTGTGTTCTTCGCGTACATCGGATTCGACGCGGTGAGCACAGCGGCGCAGGAGGCGAAGAATCCGCAGCGTGACATGCCGATCGGCATCATCGGATCGCTGCTCATCTGCACCGTCCTGTACATCCTCGTCTCGGGCATCGCAACCGGCGTCGTGCCCTACCGCGAGCTCAACGTTCCGGATCCGATTGCGGTGGCGGCGGATCGCGCCGGACTGGGGTGGATGGCGACGGTGATCAAGCTCGGCGCGATCGCCGGGCTCTCGTCGGTTATTCTCGTGATGCTCCTCGGACAGTCGCGTGTGTTTTACTCGATGTCCCGCGACGGCCTGCTGCCGCCCTTCGTCAACCGAGTGCATCCAAAATTCCAGACGCCGTACATTACGTCGATCGTCACCGGTATCGTGGTCGCGTTCTTCGCGGCGATTCTGCCGATCAGGGATGCCGCGAGCCTGGTGTCGATCGGCACGCTTCTGGCGTTCGTCATCGTCTCGGTCGGCATTCTGGTGCTGCGGACCCGAGAGCCAAACCTGCAGCGTGCGTTCCGGACGCCAGCAGTGTGGGTGGTGGCACCGCTGGGCGCGTTGTCCGCGCTCTATCTCATGGCCAGCCTGAGTCTGCGGACCTGGGAGCGGCTGCTCATTTGGTTCGTCATTGGCATGTTCGTCTATTTCTTCTACGGCATGCGACACTCGAAACTGGCCGCGCGGCCGGTCGGGACGCCAGGCGCGTCGCCTCCCATGTCGCCGCCACGCCGCTAGGAGGCTTCTAGACGAGTCCGCCTGAGAACCCGACCAAAGGAGCTAGATCAAAGGTCTTGTATTGGCGGGCGCCGGATACTAGGCGATTATCTTCCGCAGAATGAACCCGAACGGCGTTCCCGTCCCGCCGACTCGTGCTGAGGCGGCTCGCGACGTGGCCGCGGTGCTCACCAGCGCCCGTCACGTCGTTTTGACGACGCACGTCAACGCCGACGGCGACGGCGTCGGCAGTGAGATCGGGTTGTGGCACCTGCTGCGCGCCCGCGGTGTCTCCGTGACCATCGCCAACCCCACCGGCATTCCTGACCGTTTCCACTTCATGGTTCCCGAAGGCGCCGATGCGAGCGACCGTGCCGCGAGTGAGATCGAGCGCGCCGATGTCGTTGCCTCGCTCGACATCGGCGATCTGAGCCGGCTCGGCAACCTGGCGACGATCATCACTAAACGGCAGCCGGCACTTGTCTGCATCGATCATCACGTCGGTCCGGTCAAGCTGCCGCCGGGGCCGTGTCTCATCGCCCCAGAGGCGACGGCAACGGCAGAGCTGGTGTTCGACCTCGCGAGCGTGGCGGGGTGGCCGCTGACGCCTGAAGTCGCGCAGCCGCTGTACGTCGGCCTGCTCACCGACACCGGAGGATTCCGCTTCTCCAACACCACGGCCCGCGCCCTGCGGGTTGCCGCCGCGCTGCTCGAGAAGGGCGTCGATCCCGAGTCGATCTACGCGTCGGTCTATGCCAGCGCGCCCGAAGGCCGGGTGCGGCTGCTCGCTGAGGTGCTGCAGACGCTGGTCGTGGAGCCGGAGGTTGGCCTGGCATGGGTGAGCGTGCCGGCGGACGCGCTGCGCCGCCACGAGGTGACCGCGGACGATCTCGACGGAATCGTCGAGTTTCCGCGCTCGATCGCCGGCGTTCGCATGGCGCTGCTGTTCCGGCACATCGGCAACGGCCGCATCAAAGTGTCGTTCCGGTCGATGGGCGAGGTCGACGTCGCGGCGCTGGCGCATCAGTTCGGCGGCGGTGGCCATCATCGCGCGGCAGGCGCGTCGCTGCCGGGTACGATGGCGGAAGTGGAAGAAAAGGTCCTCACTGCGGCACGCACCTTCCTCAGCAACGGGGGGGGAAGGGGGACGTGAGCGAACAGTCAATCAAAGCGGCCGTGGAGCGGGCGCTGGGCGGGATCACCAACCCGCGCCAGGGCAGCGATATCGTGACCGCCGGCATGGTGAAAGACATCGCGGTCGATGCGACCGGCGCAGTCGCGTTCACCTTCGTGCTCACCCGCGAGGATCCGGGGTCGCTCGCGCGCCAGGCGCGCAAAGCGGTCGCAGACGTCCCGGGCGTGACGGCCGTCAAGATGAACGTCGTGGATTCAGCCGATGGTAGCGGCCAAGCGGCCGCCCGGCCGTCCGGCCGTCCTGCCGCCACACCGCCCCCGCCGCCGACGCCGGATGAGATGCCGGGACTCGGCAAAGTGCTGGCGATCTCGAGCGGCAAGGGCGGTGTCGGGAAATCCACCGTGTCCGCGAACCTCGCCGCCGCGCTGGCGCGCGACGGCCACCGCGTCGGTCTGATGGATGCGGACATCTACGGGCCCAACATCCCGCGGATGTTCGGCGTCACCGGCAAGCCCGAAGTCCAGGGCGGCAAGATCCAGCCGCTCGAGGCGCACGGCGTCAAGCTGATGTCGCTCGGCTTCATCGTGGAGCGCGATGCGCCCGCAATTTGGCGCGGCCCGATCATCATGAAGATCATCGGGCAGTTCATGCACGACGTCGCGTGGGGCGAGCTGGATTACTTTCTCGTCGATCTGCCGCCCGGCACCGGCGACGCGCAGCTGTCGTTGACGCAGATCGTGCGCCTCCACGGCGCACTGATCGTGACGACGCCCCAGGAGATGGCCGTAGGCGATTCGCTGCGCGGTGCAAAGATGTTCGAGCGCGTCGGCGTCCCAGTGGTTGGCATCGTCGAGAACATGAGTTACTTCGTCTGCCCGCACTGCAACACGCGCTCCGAAGTGTTCCTGGCGGGTGGCGGGAGCCGCCTGGCCGCCGAGTTGGGCGTGCCCCTCTTGGGCCAGATTCCGTTGCAAGCCGGCATGGCGGAGCTCGCCGATCGTGGCGAGCCCATTGTCGTGAGTCAACCCGATTCGGCCGCGGGCGTCGCGTTGCGCGAGTTGGCCCGGACCGTCACGACCCGCACCGCGGGTTTGGCCCCGGCGCTTCCGATTACCGCACCTCGCTGACGTGCAGGCGCTCGCGGCGATCGTGCTGGCACTGCAGAGCGCGGCGCCGCGCCTCGCTGGGCCACCTGATGCCGTGCACGCATTGCGGGCCGGCCTCGACACGCTGTATGGCGGCGATTTCCAGGTCGCCACAGCCTACTTCGCGACGCTGGCCGCACGCGCGCCGGCCGATCCCGCGCCGGTCGTCTTTCAGGCGGGCGCGTACATCTGGTGGGCATCGGCCCGAGACTCAGCCGACTTCGCGCTGCAGCGCATCGACTCGCTGCTCGGCGTGGCGCTGGC